>JBASIK010000084.1:0-11405 GCA_049654745.1 Bacteroidales bacterium | reverse complement strand
TGAAACTCGTTTTTCGTCGTTAAAATTTGTATATTCTAAGTCGCACCCCGCACAGGTGCGTGGATTGAAACACTGATGTAAGATAATCAGTGCCATATATCTTTGGTCGCACCCCGCACGGGTGCGTGGATTGAAACACGGCAGCCAGAACACATCATCTGCTGTGATGATGTCGCACCCCGCACGGGTGCGTGGATTGAAACACCCGCAACGAGATCAGAGAGGCTTGCGGTTATGGGTCGCACCCCGCACGGGTGCGTGGATTGAAACATAAATTTCGTTGAACGGTATTGACACTCCAGCTGGTCGCACCCCGCACGGGTGCGTGGATTGAAACTCAGACTGGATAATTTCAAAAATTTGCCGCTTTGTCGCACCCCGCACGGGTGCGTGGATTGAAACCTCGAGATTACTTTCTTCTTACTTCAGCGTTTGTCGCACCCCGCACGGGTGCGTGGATTGAAACTCTTTTTCAAGAAAAATTCTTCAGTCATCTGGACAGTCGCACCCCGCACGGGTGCGTGGATTGAAACTTCGGTAACAAATGTATCTACGTTGACTCATTTAAGTCGCACCCCGCACGGGTGCGTGGATTGAAACCCGCCCGTGTGCTTCTGTTGGATGCCGACTTCTTAGCATATTTCTAATGCTGAGAAAGTTCCTCATCCATTGCGCTCAAAATCTGCTTGATTAATGGCGTTAAAACACTATCTCTACCGGTTAATTCCTGGCCCTCTATAAGCCTGGTTATTGCTTCCTTGCTAAACTAATAAAAATCAAAATCTTCTGGTATGCCTCTTTTTCTTCCAATATGCCGTCAGGTTATACATTTTATTTCTTTTTTATAACTTGACACAGTTTAATGAATACATCCAGCCACGCTATCAGGATCTGCATTTCGCATCAACATTCAATGGTAATTCAATATTAATTCAATTGTTTCTGAGGATATAGGATGTATTCATTAAACTCACTCCTCATCCCTCATCCCTCACTCCTTAAACCTCTTACCAATTTGTTCAGCTCCGTAGGAGCGAAATGTTTGTAGCAAAGGATACACGCAATAAAAGACGCCGGGACGGTATGTTTATTTGAAAAGTGAATTCTCATTCCCGGCGCAATTGGTTAAAGTCCGCGTCAACCCCTCCATGACAGCCTCAAGGCACTACGGTGACAAACGTGTTTTCGGTAAAACCGGGATTTGTGTTTATACGCTTGTTTTAAATCTTTTTTACCTGATATGCTGCTTTATTTTTGAGTACAAATCTTCTGGTTTGAAAGGCTTAAGGATATAATCATTGATGTTCAGACCCTCTATCCTGCTGTTGCTTTCCGACATTATGGCTGCCGTTAAGGCAATCACTGGAATATTCCGGAGCGCAGGATTCTCTGAATTCCTTATTGCCTTTGTTGCTTCAATACCATCGAGTACGGGCATGTGAAGGTCCATTAGAACGAGATCGAAGTGGTCTTTTTCCAGCATTTCGAGCGCCACTTTTCCGTTTTCAGCATATGCAACCTTTACTCCCCACGATACCAAAAATTTGTTTACTACAAAAAAGTTAATCCTGTTGTCCTCCGCCACAAGTATCTTTTTACCTTCAAGTCCGGTAAAATCAGTTACCGGCACTTCCTCAGCCTTTCTTTCAGCTTTTACCGGAATTTCAAAGGTCAGACTGAAGATAAAGTTTGAGCCCTTGCCCGGCTCACTTTCAACATAAATATTCCCACCCTGAAGTTCAACAAGCTTTTTACATATGGCCAGTCCTAACCCTGTCCCTCCAAACCTCCTCGCTGTATCAGCCGATGCCTGAGTAAAACTGTTGAAAAGAATACCCTGTTTATCCAGAGGGATTCCTATTCCTGTATCACTTACCCTGAATTCCAGTGTACTCCTGTTACCTTTCCTTTCCTTCTCTGAAACCGTAATAGTGATGCTTCCTTCACTGGTAAATTTGAATGCATTCGATAGCAGATTTATCAATATCTGGTTCAATCTTGTCTGATCTCCAATTACTTCATCTGGTACACCTGGATTCTTTATCACATTGAATACGAGATTCTTTTCTTTAGCTTTGAATGGATACGACCTTTTGATCTCATCAAGAAATTGGTTGAGGTTAAATTGAACCAGCTCGAAGTCAATCTTGCCCGATTCCATTTTACTGTAATCGAGCACATCATTTACAAGTGTTAACAGGTGGTTGGCCGAAAAACGCAGTGTTTTTATCAGTTCCAGCTGTTCGGGATTCGGATTCGTCTGCAAAAGAAGATTTGAAATACCTATGAAATCGTTCAGTGGGGTCCTTATTTCATGGCTGAGAGTCGACATGAAAGCCTGTTTCGACAGAGCCTCTTTCTCTGCATTTTCCATTGCAATAAAAAGGTTATCCAGCATCTTTCTCTTCTGAATGGAAACAGCTATCTGATTAGCAATCAGCTCAAGAAGATTCAAATCTTCCTTTGAAAACTTGTTTTCATCATGATAATCCTGCATGCAGATAGCTCCTATTATTTTGTTATCTGCTTTTAAAGGAACGCCCATCCATACTTTGCATGGAGTGCCCACAAGGTCAATTTCTCCCGCATCTTCCAGCTTTCTTATGTCCTGTTCTTTCAGCAAAACAGATTTACCATGGTTAATTACCCACCCCGTTATGGTTCCCTTTATTGGAATCTCCTTGAAATTGTCCATCTCATCCGAAAAGAAAGGCATAGAAATAGATTCACTATCAGGATTGTACAGCGCAATGAAGAAATTGTTGGTATCCCAGATTTTACCAAGTTCGGCAACTATCACCGAATATATATCTTTGATTTCAGATAATTCCAATGCCGCGTTTGAAATGTTATAGAGTATTTCCTGCAGAAGCCTGTTTTTCCTCTCTTTTCTTATGTCGTGATATATGCATAGCATGCCTACTGTAACATCATTCAGCTCAATCGATGTGGAATTTAGGAAAACATGTATCCGGTTTCCGTATTTGTCTTTCCTTATTGTCTCAACTTTAGCCTTTTTTCTATTTAAGATAATTTCATCAATCTTTTCAGCTTCCTCTGCAAATTCATCAGGCACTATGAGGTCGTTGATGTATTTTCCAATTGCTTCATCATTTGAATATCCAAAGAGGTTTGTGAATTCATTGTTCACATGTGTGATTTTTCCGGGGACATCAGTAATCACGATAGCTTCAGGGGTTGAATCTATAAGGTGTTCCAGAAATGCTTTTTCTTTGGCTATCTGCAACTCTCTTTTCTTCTGTTCAGTAAGATCAATTACAACACCCCTGTAGCCCGTGAGCTTCCCATCAGTGAATATGCCAAATGTTCTGGTCATTACTGGAATAACTGTACCATCTTTCTTCCTGGCAAGATACTCGTTGCTTATTGTATCCTTCGGTGTTTTTATTTTTTTTAGATTCTCAACTGCTTTTTCAAGCTCATCCGGCTGGAACAGATCTCTTATATAAAGTCCCTCATTGAAATCTTTTGTTGTATACCCAAGGTATTCCAGACTGTCCTCACTGGCGAAAGTTATCTTTCCCTGAGTATCAATTTCAAAACTCATCACTTTCGCCATACCCGGTAAAGGTTCGGCAATGGCACTCTCATTAAGTTTTTGCCTGTTTTCAGGTGGTTCCCATGTTACAATGATATCTCCTGTTGAAAGCAGGAAACCAATATAAAAGCCTTCAGTTCTGTCTCCTGCAGGCGAAACAGCAAGTTTTAATGGTTCGCCGGTTATTCTTATATGATGAAGCAATTCTAGAAGCTTCGGCCTTTTTACCAGGGCTGTTTCTTCAACAGGTTTTCCTAGAATATCAGATCTTATAACTCCCTCAACATCTTCTGCTTTTCTGTTTATATCCTTTATGTAAAATCTATCATCCTTCAAAATACTTATTCGCAGGAGATAACTCGAAACTGTATCAAATATATCCTCAAGTATCTCATCAGCTCTTTCCTGGAAGGATGTTTTTCCTGAATACGGATCCGGATTATAGGTGGTAAGCAGAAAATAATCGTTACCGAGTTTAATTGTTTCAGCAGATAACAGATAATGTTTCTTTTCACCTTTCTTTGTATTCAGTACAACAGGATAATCTGTTATTTTGCGAAACCGGGGGAGAAGCTTTATGTATTTATTGCTCTCTTCTATATCCGAAAAGAGCTTCAGGTCATCGAAATTTTTTCCTATTACTTCATTCTTTTTATAATCCAGGTTCTTGATAAAAGCTTCGTTTACGTCAATTATTTCTCCGGTCTTCAGGTTACTGATAATCATTATCTGAGGGGCTGCATGAAAAACCCTTAAAGCAATTTCACCCTGATAGCCCTTCCTGAATTGTAAGAACTTCCGGAGATTGAAAGCAATTTTATTTCCGATTTCCGAGATCTTCTTTTTCATCTTAAAATTCCCAACTCCCGCTTATGAAATGATAATCAAAAATAATCAATATGTTTTAATAAGACTACCGGTATCTTTTATTTTTTATCTTTAAAAAATCTACATAATGAGGTTAACCCGCATTTCTCACATAATGGCTTTCGCGCCCTGCAAATATATCTTCCGTGCAATATCAGCCAGTGGTGAGCTTTGTGCCTCATTTCAGGAGGGATATGTTCTACTAGCTGACGTTCCACATCGAGCGGTGTCTTTGCATTCACTGCAAGTCCCAGACGAACCGACACTCTGAATACATGCGTGTCAACAGCAATAACAGGCTTTTTGAAGAGTACTGACGCCACTACATTTGCAGTTTTCCTTCCCACACCCGGTAATTGTTGCAGCAACTCAGGTTCTTCAGGAACCTTCCCGCCGAATTTTTCAATTAGCACATTAGCCATTTTTATCAGGTTCTTTGCCTTACTGTTGGGATAAGAACATGATTTTATCAAACTGACGACTTGCTCGTGTGTAGCTGCTGCCAGAGATGCCGGATCAGGAAAAGCTTTCAGCAACACCGGCGTAATCATGTTTACCCTCCTGTCGGTACATTGAGCCGAAAGCATCACCGCCACAAGCAACCCGAACGGATCCCTGTACCTGAGTTCAGTCTCGGATACAGGATTACTCATACTGAAATATTCAATAACCTTTCTGAACCTTTCAGCTTTCGTCATAATATCCTTTATGAAAAATCGCATTAAAGTAATATTTTACTTTTTATTTTTGAATATTCTTTTTTTGACTCTGAAAAAGATTAAGGATTTCTTATATTTAAAAATAATTTTAAAGACTTTGAACAGGATAACGATAAATCTGAATAATTATAAATCAGAAATATATGTCGGACTGAAATGGAATGAGTTTTCCCGTTTCATCCCGGTGCAAAATACTGTTATCATTACCGACGATAATATCAAAAATATTTACGGAAGTCATTTTCCCCAGATTCCTGTCTTTTCCGTAAAACCCGGAGAAGAGAGCAAAACTCTTCAGGTTGTTGCCAGCCTTACCGGGAAACTCCTTGACTGTGGTATCGACAGGTCGGGGTTTCTTGTGGGAATAGGGGGAGGCGTTGTTTGCGATTTAACCGGGTTCCTTGCTTCGGTTTATATGAGAGGTATCAGGTTTGGATTTGTTTCAACATCACTTTTGTCGCAGGTCGATGCAAGCGTTGGTGGAAAAAACGCTGTAAACCTCGGAAAGGTCAAAAATGTGCTGGGTTGTTTCCGTCAGCCCGAATTTGTTATCTGCGACCCGCAAATGCTTAATACGTTGCCTGAAGAAGAATATCTCTCGGGTCTGGCAGAACTTATAAAAATGGGACTGATAATGGATTACAACCTTTTTTCTCTTGCCGAACAGAATAGAAGGCGACTTCTCAATAGAGACATTGAATTGCTCGAGTACATGATATCTGTTTCGGTTGAACTGAAAGCCTCTGTTGTAAGGGAAGACGAAAAAGAAATTTCCGGCAAAAGAATGATCCTTAACTTTGGCCATACTTTCGGACACGTAATTGAGACTATGGCGGGAATGAAACACGGCTTTGCCGTTGCGGCAGGAATGGTCATAGCATCAGACATTTCGGTTCAGGCAGGCTTACTTGAATCTGCCGCACGCGATAGAATTGTAAATCTGCTGAAAGAACTGAAGCTTATAAAAGAATACATTGTCCCGGTTGCAGTCTTTGAAGAGATGCTTCTTAAAGACAAAAAGAAACAGGGTGACAATATAAACTTTGTTCTGCTTGAATCACCGGGCAAAGCTGTAATAAGGAAAATAAATACCAGAGAATTAATTGAATTTTACAAATTGCTGAAAAAAGTTAATGAAAGTAGAAGCATCTGTTAAGGAGGTAAAGGGCCGTCTGAGAGCTCCGTCGTCGAAGAGTGCGGTACAGAGATATATAGCCGGTGCTCTGCTCGCAGAGGGTTTATCGACTATATCGGTTAATTCCATGTGCGACGATTCACTGGCAGCACTCTCTGTTGCAACAGAACTCGGCGCTGAAGCCACAACCTGCGGAGATTCTATCAAAATAAAAGGAGGCTTCAACCCTAAGACCAATAAAATCAACTGTGGTGAATCAGGCCTCGCCACCCGAATGTTTATCCCCATAGCTGCAATACACAACAGGGAAATTACCGTCACAGGACGTGGCTCACTTATGAAACGACCCGTAAAAATGGTCGAAGAACCCCTTCGACAACTGGGGGTCCAGATCTCATCAAAGGACGGATACCTTCCCGTAAAAATTAAAGGACCTCTTACAGGCGGAGAAGTGCATGCCGATGGCTCAATAAGTTCACAATTCATCACAGGTTTGCTTATGGCTCTGCCGGTCGCTCAGAAAAATAGCTGCATTATAGTTGAAAACCTTGTTAGCAGGCCATATATTGATTTGACTATCAAAATATTACAAGAATTTGATATAGAGATAGTTAACGATAATTACAGGGTCTTCAGTATTAAAGGTGGACAGAAATATACTCCTGGTACGTTTACAGCTGAGGGCGACTGGAGCGGTGCAGCCTTCCTGCTTGTGATGGGAGCAATAGGAGGGAAGGTGGAAGTGACAGGTCTCAGAACTGATTCCGTTCAGGCTGATAAAGCAATCCTTGAGCCTTTGATGATGGCAGGTGCATCTGTTTCCGTTGAAGCCGGCAGGATAAAAGTGGAAAAGAAAGAGTTAAATTCTTTTGAATTCGATATCAGTGATTGCCCCGATCTTGCACCACCGCTGGCTGTTCTGGCTGCTGCATGTAACGGTAAAACTGTTCTGCGTGGCGCCCACCGGCTTATTGCAAAAGAGAGTAACAGAGCAGAAACAATAACAGCTGCACTCAACGCAATAGGCGCAAATATCAAAACCAGTGGCGACATCATCGAAATATATGGAAATAATACTCTATCGGGAGGAGAATCCTCAGCTTACAACGACCATCGCATAGCCATGGCACTTGCAACCGCTTCAGCTATTTCAACATCACCTGTTCGAATTGAAGGAATGGAATCTATAAATAAATCATACCCGGGATTTATTGATGACTTCAGAAAACTGGGCGGTAAAATTAAAATTATCAAATAACAGATTATGAATACATTCGGACATGTTTTCAGGGTTTCCCTCTTTGGCGAATCACATGGAAAAGCTATTGGCGTCACCATTGACGGATGCCCGCCCGGAATACCCGTTCAACCTGACGATTTCCTGCCCGACCTGAGCAGAAGAAGGAGCGGGAAGAAGGGAACTACCCCCCGGCGTGAAGAAGATTTACCCGATATATTGAGTGGAATATATAACGGACACACAACTGGCTCACCTATTACTATAATTTCTTTCAATAAGGATGTTGACTCCGGCTCGTACCAGCAGTTTGCTTCGGTTCCACGTCCGGGTCATGCCGATTTCACATCCAGAATTAAATACTCAGGATTTGCGGATCCGAGAGGCGGAGGCCATTTCTCGGGCAGAATCACATGGGGTCTTGTTGTTGCCGGAGTTATTGCTAAAAAGATTCTAAAAGATTCAAAAGTGATTGCCACACTCATTGAAGCAGGCGGCAGTAAAGATATTGAAAGAGCTGTTGAAGAAGCATTGAATGCTGGCGACAGCATAGGCGGACTGATAGAGTGCAGGGTCGTAAATCCGCCAGCAGGGTTGGGTGAACCATTCTTCTATTCTGCTGAATCGGCTATAAGTCAGATACTCTTTTCAATCCCTGCAGTTAAGGGAGTAGAATTCGGAGCAGGCTTCAGAGCTGCCTCCATGAAAGGCTCGGAACATAACGATTCTTTTACTGACAGTACCGGTAAAACACTTACAAACAACGCCGGCGGAATTAACGGCGGTATAACAAACGGTAATGAGATAGTACTGAGGGTTGCGGTTAAACCAACATCATCAATTGGAAAGGAACAAAAAACATTTGATTTTTCAGCAGGCAAAATGACAACCCTGAAGGTGGAAGGCCGACACGATGCCTGCATTGCGCTGAGAGTACCTGTGATAGTGGAAGCAGCTGTAGCTGTTGCACTTGCTGACCTCTTACTGCTCGACAGGGGTATTTTTGGCCGAAAAGATTAAAAATCTTTGAAGTTTTTCCTGAGTCTGATTATCAGGGCATTCCTGGTAGCAAGTGTAATCCTGAAACGGTTGTCAATTCTTTCTCCCAGCAGCCATACAATCTTTCCCGCCGACTCCATAACCAGAGCTTTTTCTTTATCAGGAAGAGAAAACTTTCGGTCGGTGAAATAATCGCTTAGCTTCCTGAACGATTCCATACCGAAAGGCATAAACCTGTCACCAGCCTTCCAGTTCCTTATCTTTAAAGGGAATTCCAACAATGAGGCATCAATAGTTGCAACAAGCGGATCATGTTCAATTCTGAAACCGGAAGTCACCGGCTTCAGCTCAGCACTTTCTATAAAAGGAAACCTGTAAAAATCCTCAATATTTCTGATATAGAACTCTATACTCCGTAATACCGGCAGTTTTGTAATTATAATTTCATCACGGTTTTTGATTATTCTGTGTGTTTCTGTAAATATCAAAGAACCTGTCTGTCCGTTAATTACTTTTATCAGTGTTTCTAGCTGACCTGCCAGCAGTCCATAAGGTTGAAAAAGTTCAAAGAGGATAGTTTTCTGAGGGCTGTATTCCAGAAGTTTTTTTAAGCTTAACACTGTTTCTCCGTTTTCCTTAATGACAACATTCTGTTTAATTGTTCTGATATGATTTTCAAGAATTTCTCTTAGCTCTGAGAAACGCTCAGCCATTTCAGTTACAGTATCGTCGAATGATGGGTTAATTTCCCTGAACAGCGGAATAATCTGATGCCTGAATTTATTTCTTATGAATTTCACCTCGTCGTTGGTTACGTCGAGGCGGTATTCAATTGAGTTTTCAGAAGCATAGTTCTGAATCTGTGAACGTGAGGCAAACAGAAGGGGTCGTATGAGATTTCCGTTCAAAGGCTTCATTCCTGTAAGTCCTTTGATTCCGGTTCCCCTGCATAGGTTTAAAAGTATTGTTTCAACATTATCGTTTTTGTTATGAGCCAGGGCTATTTTATCATAGCCGTGTTTACTTCTGATCTCTTCAAACCATCTGTATCTGAGCTCCCTTGCTGCCATCTCTGTTGATATTCCTTTTTCCCTGGCATATTCAGCTGTATTAAAACCAATACTGAAAAATGGCTTATTCAACCTGGCAGCATATTCCTTTACAAACAGCTCATCATTATCTGAGTCTGTTCCCCTCAGCCTGAAATTGCAGTGTGCTATACCGATGAAATACCCGGTCTTTGAAAACAGATCTGCCATCACCATCGAGTCGATACCACCGCTTACGGCAAGAAGTATCCTTTCGGATTTTTCCGCAAGAGAGTTTTTCTCTAGATAATTTAGAAAATCTTCCAACATCTGGCTGAAAGTAAAACTGTGAAAATAATAATTTTCTGTATTGGAAATTACCTGTATTGAATTAGTGAAGGCCGTCCGGGCTCAAAATTTTTTGGTCTCAGCAGCTGTTCTCCGGAAAGCATTATATAATTTACTTTTGAATATTCCGGCAGATAAGGAAAATATCCAACACGTATCTGAAACGTTCTGAAAACCAGATTGTCATTTCTTATCCTGAGGCCTATTCCCAATCCGCTCAGCATCAGGCTGTTTCTGGAATTAAAATTTAACCCTCCCATAGCATACAAATCGACAAAGGTGAAAAATGCAAATCGGAAACCGTAAAAATTAATCGGATTAAATATTACTGATTCAATTCCTGCATTGAACCGTCTGGTACCACGGAGGGAGTCGTTTGAAAAGCACGAAAATCCGTCTTCCTTCAGTGTGGTGAGATACTCATCCCTGTAACGGTCGAAGCCACCGGTGTAGCTCAGGTGTACGAAATTTCTGATCATCTGTTTACCTATCGGTATGAGGTTTGAAAAAAACTTCAGCTGGTATGAAACTACTCCCTGTTCAGTTTTATTATCATTAAAAAAAGTTCCTGCACCTGCTGAAAGATGGAAATAACCCAGACTGCTGACTGAAAATCCAAGAGAAGCATTGAAGCCAAAATAGACACGTTTTTTGAATTCATTATCTTCTATACCGGAGGTGATATTAATGAGTGTTCCATAGGGGATATCCTCTGTTCGACCGAAACTGTAAAGCAGGCTGGTTTTATAATATTTCTGCATTGAAAATGCCAGGGATGCAAGGTATAACCTGTAACGCTGCAGTGAATAATACGTGTCGGGTTGTATATCAGGTTTCTGGAATACATTATTATTGATATAGCGTATTCCTGTAATAAGTCTTGAAACAGTGCTGCGGTCAATCATAAAGGAACGCATCAGCCAGTAATCCTGAAAATTGTATTTTAAGGGTTCGGGAACAGGCAGAGTATCAAGGTCGTGTGTTGTATAAGTATTATTTACTGAAATTCCGAAAGCATATTTTGTTTCAGAACTTAAAAGAGGCCGGTCTATATCGAATCCTAATGATTTTTTGCCCAGTCCTTTGTAAAAATGGAGATTAAGGTCTATAAAAGATTTCAGAATGTTGGTAATGTTATAGTTTATTCCGATTCCCGGAGAATCTTTTGTTGTTGCTGAATAAGGTATTTCTATTTTAAGTTCCTGACCTGTTCCAATAAGATTCTTATCATAAATCCAAACAGAGCCTTTGTTAATTCCCCGGTAAGTGAAATCAGCTCCAAGAGAATAAACATCCCTGGTAATAATAATAACATCAGCCTCATTGTCAGAGACAGGTGCCACAATTATTCTGGCATCGTTAATGTAAGGGAGCTGGCGGAGAATGCGCTCATTATCGGTGATTGTCAGAGGGGAGATGGTATCCCCTTCACTGAAAAGCAGGTATCTTCTGAGAACCTTTTCGTTTGTGTTTATATGGGTGCTGTTGATAAATTTTTCAATCCGGTTTGCAC
>JBASIK010000083.1:0-1715 GCA_049654745.1 Bacteroidales bacterium | reverse complement strand
CAGGCTCATTCCAGTATTTTCTGAACTATCTGAGCTGTCATTTTCGGTGATTATTCGCTCTGGACTCAGTCCGATACTTGTCCCATTTCCTGTGTTATCTTCTTCTCCTGCGGCTGGTATTGAGATTATTGAAAAAATAAGAACTAAAATAACCCATGCAGATTTCCATTTTCTGCTGTATGATTCGCTATATCTCTCTGTTTTTTTCTTCAATCACTACACCCCTGATTATCCTCTTTCCTGCCTGACCGGGATTCTCATAGATTTTAATAATTTTGATGTTATTTTTGTCTACAAGTCTGATTCTTATCATAGTTTTTCTCTTTAAGTAAAGCAAAAGTAATAATATCCAGGTTAAAGTCCGTCTATCTATATCTCCTGGAGTCTCATTACTGAAAAATCTTCTTTTTTTATTCCGTTTTTCCTTTTAAGAATTTTTCTCCGGATTGGGCTTGCCTTCTAAAGGAATTTTACTTTTTAAGCTAGGCTTTCTACAGGCTGCAGGTCTTCAGTTTATAATCCCAGTTTGTGGGCAGGAGTAAATAAATGCAGATTTCTAAAAATAGTTCTCTCGTGCTATTATTTTTAGGTAGTAATATTTTTTATTATAGCAGCAAGTTAAGAGATTGATTATTTTGTGAACTCTCCAAATAACCAGATTTAGATAGCCCAAGTTTGAAGTTAAATAGTTCAAGTTCGAAGTATAAAAAGAAGCCTGAAAAGAATTCTGAACAGGATCTAAACTAAGAATTCTGAAAGGTCTAAAAATATAGTCAGGGTTTAATATTAATCTGAATATCCAGAATAATGCTCCGATTAACAGAATCTATCTGGTTTCAAATATTCCTGTAGCTGGCTATGTATAATATAATACACTTATGTGTAACTTACAGATAGGTATATAATACATTTAGATGGGTGCATAATACGTTAAGGTGGGTATACAATACATTTAGGTGTATAATACGTTTAGATGAGCATATTAATACATTTAGTATGTATATATCACATTTACAGGTGGGCTATAACATACTATAATATATCACGGGTCGGTTGATATCACACTTGTAAGCTTGCCTAAGCTCCTGCTGGTCCGTAAGTAGAGCAGTAGAACTGGTATTTTTTTCAATTGAGATCTCATCACTCAAAGTTTTTATCGAAGAAATACGAGTTCGGTCTTTTTAATTTATTTGATTATTTCTTCCCTGAAGTTGATTCTTCTTTTGCAATTATCTTCTCGCCTGCAAAGGCTTTATATATTAGATATGCCCTTTAAAGGCAAAGTACGTCCAAGATGGAAATTTCAGACATTTAGTGTTTGAAATTATCTAATCAGATCAATGTGATGCTTAATGCTTCTTCCCGAAAGTTTTCGGGAAATAGGATTTTCTGCCGTGCTTTACGGGAGATTTCCTGCATTGAAGATAAATCCAGTGAGAAAAGTCGGATCAACATGAGTGTCAAAGGGCCAATGCTTTGAAACGCCCGCTTTTGGCGTCGAACCGACGTCTAGAATCGCACGAAACTGTTCAAGTTTTCGATGAGTCGCGGTTGCAGTTACTGAATACTGAAGTTTCAAATCAGGGAACTGAATTCAAAATCAGGTTACCGAATACTGAAGTTTCAAATCAGGCTACGAATGTTTCAAATCAAGGCCGGATGCCTGGATTTGGGTCTGCCAGGATCGAAAAATCGGTCCTTTAAGAGTATGCTCC
>JBASIK010000082.1:0-10779 GCA_049654745.1 Bacteroidales bacterium | reverse complement strand
CTATAAATGTACCAACACACCTTTCGGAAGGGATATTATTAAAGAATTTGTTGAAGCCTTCAGAGCCGAAGGTCTGAAAGTTGGGTTCTATTATTCGCTTATCGACTGGCATCATCCCGATTATACCATCGACAGGAACCATCCCCTGCGCCAGGAGACCGACTCAGCATACGAGCGTCTGAATAGGGGGAAAGACATGAGCAAATACCGCGAATACATGAAGAATCAGGTAAGGGAGTTGCTTACGAATTACGGAGAAATAAGTATTATCTGGTTTGATTTCTCTTTCCCGGGTAAAAACGGTAAAGGAAGAAATGACTGGGATTCAGAAGGTCTGCTCAAACTTGCCCGTACCCTTCAGCCAAACATAATTGTTGACGACCGTCTCGACCTTCACGATGTGGAAGGCGGTTGGGACTTTGTCACACCCGAACAGGTTAAAGTTGATAAATGGCCCGAATATAACGGGAAGAGAGTGCCATGGGAGACCTGCCAGACTTTCTCAGGCTCGTGGGGTTATTACCGCGATGAATATACATGGAAGAGTACTGCACAGCTTCTTGAACTGCTCATTGAATCAGTAAGCAAGGGCGGTAACCTGCTTCTTAATGTTGGTCCTACAGGCCGGGGTACATTCGATTACCGTGCACAGGAGAGACTGAAAGCCATGGGCGAATGGATGAAATTCAATAGCCGCTCCATATACGGATGTACTCAGGCACCCGACGAATTCAAAGCCCCTGCCAATACACTGCTCACATACAATCCTTCAACTAAACGTCTCTATGTTCACCTGCTTGCATATCCTCTTAACAGACTGACTCTTACAGATATGGCAGATAAGGTGAAATATGCACAGTTCCTGCATGACGCTTCCGAAATAAGATACAGCACAGTTCAGGGTACAAATAACCTTGCACTTCAACTGCCGGTTCTTAAACCTCCTGTGGAAATACCAGTTATTGAGATTTTCCTTAAATGAATGATTGAATATGAAGGTCGGGAGTACAGACTTTTTGATATTAATACTTCCATTCCTTGTACCTGCTTTTCTTTTTCAGGGATGCAAAGGAAGAAGCACGAGCCAGAAACAGGCTGCTGTTGAAGAAACCACCATACTTGATACTACATATATTTTTGATGGACGCACACTTGAGGGATGGGAAATAACAAATTTCGGAACACAGGGACCGGTTGATGTGTCGGGTGGGAAAATATATCTTGGCATGGGCGACGGCTGCACAGGGATAACTTACCGTAAAGCTTTTCCTGAAATAAATTATGAAGTAACGCTTGAAGCCATGCGCGTTGAAGGAAATGATTTCTTCTGCGGCATGACATTCCCGGTAGGGAAAGATCCATGTACCCTGATAGTGGGAGGCTGGGGAGGAACTGTAGTGGGACTGAGCAGCATTGATGGAAAAGATGCCTCGGAGAATGAGACAACACGATATATGAAATTTGATAATAACAGATGGTATAAAATAAAGCTGAGGGTAACAGAAGAAAAAATTGAGGCATGGATTGACGATGAACAGGTAGTAGATTTCACAATTGACGGTAAATACCTTTCTATACGACCCGAGGTGGAGCTTTCAAAACCTTTCGGAATAGCATCGTGGCGTACAACCGCAGCGCTCAGAAACATAAGAGTTCAGAGTATAAATGAAGAGTGATATGGGGTTTCCGTAAAATAGCTGAATATTAGATGCTAATTTGAGTTTATGATCAGGGTGGTATCTGTATGTTTAAATTTTTCTTATCATGCCGCTAATAAATGCAAACAGATTATTTACCGTGGCTCATTTATTCATATTAGGCATCTGTTGCAGTGCAGAACAAGATACAACGCGCCACCTCTTTGCTGGAGTTAAGGTTCAGTATGGTTTCATTTTACCGCATTCTGTAGTTATCGAACCCGTCTCACACAGTAACCCATACGGTGTTTTGTTTGAGACAGGTTTTCTGAGCAAATCGTACAACAGCTGGGCAGTTTTCAACACATTCTGGACTGCGGGTTTGCAGGCAGGCTATTATAGTTTTGATAATCCAGATACCCTTGGCGGTGCAATTGTTTTAACAGGCTTTGCTGAACCGGTTCTGCTCTCGCGGAAAAGATTTGTAATGTCAGTGAGGGCAGGCGGAGGAGTATCGTATCACACAAAAATTTATGATGCAAACGTTAATCCGGCAAATCAGTTTTTTTGCACAAGAATCAGCTTTCCAATTTATGCCTCATTGAGATTTAAGTACAGAATACATCCTAATTTATATCTCACATTATCAGGTATTTATAATCACATATCAAACGGCGGTGTTAAACAGCCCAATTATGGAATGAATTTTCCAGCTATTTCGCTGGGATTTGATTATTATTCTCCGACTCTTTCTCCAGGTCCATTTTATTTAACCGATACAAAGGTGAAAGGTTCCGTTTTTTTTCTTATGGCCGGTTTGTTGTCAGCATATAAAGTAGTTGACCCTACCGAAGTATATCCTGAAAAAGGGACAGTTTCTTATGGTTTTTATGCAAGGGGGATGAAGATGCTTAAAACGTGGTACTCGGTTAACCTCGGAGCTGAGATGATTGCCGACAATGCCATTAAGGAGACAATAAGGAGGGAGGGTTCCGGACTGGACCATAAAAGAATAGCTATAACAGTGGGCCAGGACTTTCATTTCGGAAAAGTGATATTTACACAATATTTGGGTTTCTATGTTTATTGTCCGTACAAGGCTAAAAACACAGCCTATCAGAAGTATGAACTCTTTTACAGGTTTAGCCGTAAAATCTCTGCAGGGTTTTTCATGAAGGCACATACCAGCGATGCTGAACTGATGGGAGTGGCATTCAATTATTATTTCCATCCTGACAGTTTTCTTGCAAAACGGCGATAGCATGAATTGATGAAATAATGCATAAGGCAACACACTCGGCGTTTTAAAAAAATTTAATTCTTCTTGCTTCGTTGAAATAACTTTAATAAATTGGACGCCTGAATTTTTGGAATAATTTTAATTTAATTCTGGTTTATGGATGATATTCTTAAGCGGTTGTCTTATTGTGTTGAGGTAGGCAAAGTAAATAAAGCATCCCCTTATCCTCCTGATATGAAAGACCAGGAAGGGGCTGATGAACTTGCCCGGAGAGCCCTCGACGAAGGAATTAGTCCGTCGGTTTTACTCGAAGAAGCTCTCATTCCTGCTATGACAAGGGTGGGAGAGAAATATTCCCGCCAGGAAATATTTGTGCCGCAGATGCTTATGGCAGCAAAGGCGATGAACAGCGCAATGGCACATCTGAAACCTTTTTTTCTCTCGGGTGAGACAAAGAGGAAAGGCACATTTGTTATCGGAACTGTTGCCGGCGACCTTCATGAAATAGGTAAGAACCTTGTTGCCATGATGATAGAGGGAGGAGGATGGGAAGTTATCGACCTCGGAGTGGATGTTGGTACTGCAAAGTTTTTAAAAGCCATTGAAAGCCATCCCTCGGCAGTAATCGGAATGTCGGCACTGCTGACAACCACAATGGAAAACATGAGAAAATCAGTTGCTGAAATCAAGGAAAAAGATCCCGGTCGGGTTATACTCGTTGGAGGAGCACCTGTAACAATGGAGTTCTGCAAAAAGATTGGAGCCGACTTCTATTCGCCCGACCCGCAGGGAGCTCTTAATTATTTAAATTCACTAATTTCTTAGTTTAAAAATGAAAACCATTCTTAGAGGAAAAACAAAGGAAGTTGTTATTGATACAGAAGGACCGGTTGTTATAATTGGAGAATGCATCAACCCTACAAGACGCAAGAAACTCGTTTCATCTCTTGAGGAAAGAAACTTTGATTATTTACTCGAACTGGCTGCATCACAGATAAAGGCTTATGCCGATGTCCTTGATGTGAATGTTGGTTATCCCGGAGTTGAAGATGAGAAACTTCTGCCCGAAGTGGTAAAAGTGCTGGAGGATAATTTTGACATTCCACTCTGCCTCGATTCACCAAATCCTAAGGCAATTGAGGCTGCACTTAAAGTATCGAAGGGGAAATGCCTTATCAATTCTGTAAACGGTGAGGAAAGATCACTCGATGCGCTTCTGCCTGTTGCAAAAGAGTACGGCGCTGCACTAATTGGACTGGTGATGGATGATGATGGCATCACGCACGATCCGGAGAAAAGACTTGCCATCGCTGAAAAGATTATCGAAAGGGCAGTAAAAACAGGCATCAGAAGTGAAGATGTTATCATCGACCCGATGGCAATGGCAGTTAGCGCCGATCCCATGGCATGTCTGGTCACCCTTAAAACTACAAAGTTAGTTCACGATAAACTGGGTCACAATATCACATTGGGTGTCAGTAACATATCATTTGGGTTACCCGGAAGGGAATACCTCAATTCAGCATTTATAGCCCTTGCAATAGGAGCCGGACTAACGTGTCCTATCGCAAATCCCGAAAAAATTACAGCCATAATACGTGCTACCGACCTTGTGCTCGGCAGAGACGATTATGCAATACGCTATATAGAAGCTGCACAGAGTTTACTTAAACAAACCGAAAAATAATAGCCTGAAATATGTCACTTTTTACACCCGGCCGCAGATGGCAGCCGCCATTCTATCCTTTTAAAAAAGAGAAATTTACCTTACGCCTCCTTGAAGGAGTAGAAAGAATCGTAAAAGGACCTCTTTTCGGATGCCGGATGTGCGGTAATTGCCTTCTTCAGGAGACGGCTTTTATCTGTCCAATGGAGTGCCCGAAAGGTCTGCGTAACGGTCCATGCGGAGGCTCAACTCCCGAATATTGCTACGTTGACAAAACCAGACCATGTATATGGTATGCCATTTTCGATAGATCATTCAAAATGAAGAGGGAGGAAAAACTAATGGAGGTACTTCCACCCCTCGACTGGGATAAAGCAGGTACCGAGACATGGGGCGATGTGGTGCGTCAGGTAAGAAAAGTTGGAACGGGCAGGTTTCTGAAAAGCCTTGTCTCGCGGGATAAAGTTAAACGTCACGAAATATGGGAAAGTGTATTTCGTCCTATAAGGCAGCCGGAATGGTGGAACGGCGACTCAGAGTATCACCCGCCGGCTTATTCTGAGCCCGCCAGCGAACTCGAAAGACGCCTTAATAACGGTGAGTTTGTTTTTACCGTGGAAATTGTTCCGCCTCTGGGTGCAAGTGCTTCACCAATACGAAAAAGTGTCGAAATGGTAAAGCCTTATGCTGCTGCTGTGAACTTCACCGACAACCCTTCCGCAACACCCAGAATGGCTGGAATGACCTGCTGCAAAGTGGCTTCCGACCTGGGCGTTGATTCAGTGCTTCAGATAACTGCCCGCGACCATAACAGATACAGCCTGCAGTCGAAAGTACTCGGCGCTGCTGAACTGGGAATAAAAAATATCCTCTGCATAACCGGCGATAATCCGGCTATCGGACCCGGCCCGCGGGGTAGTATGGAAATCTTCGACCTCGATTCAATCCAGATGCTGTGGATACTTAGAAAGATGAGAGATGAAGGCAAATACCTCGACGGAAGGGTAATCAAAAACAAACCTTCATTCTTTCTGGGAGCAGCAGCTTCTCCATTTGCATCAAAACCTGAATTCCAGGCAATAAGAGAACATAAGAAAATAAACGCCGGAGCACAGTTCCTCCAGACAAACCTGGTTTTCGATGCAGCAGGAGTAGAGAAATGGCTCGAACAACTCTACAAACGGAATATCCTGGATAAGGTGTATATTCTGGTGGGAATAGCAGTTCTCAAAAGCCTGAATATGACACTGCACCTGAAGAAGGAAATACCCGGCGTGGTGGTGCCTGATGAAATATTGAAGAGAATTGAAAAAGCCGGAGAATCAGCCCCTGAAGAAGGAATAATAATTGCCCTCGAACTGATTGAAAAAATAAGTAAATTACAGGGCGTCAACGGAATACACTTAACTACAATGGGCAATGAACAAATTGTTGAACGGATTGTTAAGGAATCTGGTGTAAACGACCGGAAGTAAAACCCTCTACTTTTAATGAGAAGATATACATATAATTTTGATTTAAAAATGGTTAAGATCGACCCTGCTCAGATAGGCAGGCTTCTTGACTCAGACAAAGGTGGTGACAGGGAAATAGTATCAGCACTTGTAGAGGAGGTATTAGCCGAAGCAGAGAAGCTTTGCGACCTGAGGGCTGAATTTGTTATTTATCCTGAACTTTATTTTGACAGGGATTCTGGCGCTATGATTATTAATGGTGTCGAATTCTTTCCGGGTAAAATTATTTCTGCACAACTCAGAAAATCTGAATCGGTTGCAGTGTTTTCATGTACGGCAGGCAGCTGGATAGGAGAAAAAGCAAGGCAACTTCTGAATGAAAAAGATTACCTGATGGGTTATGTGTACGACATTGCCGGAAGTGAGATTGTCGAAGCTGTGGCAGACCTGATGCAGCAGAAGCTCAGTGAAGCAATGGAAGCTGAAGGTCTGCATATAACCAACCGGTACAGCCCGGGTTACTGTGGATGGAATGTTTCTGAACAACATAAACTCTTCAGCCTGATGCCTGACAATTACTGCGGAATAACACTTAACGAATCAGCATTGATGAGTCCCATCAAATCAGTAAGCGGAGTAATAGGTATCGGACATAATGTAAAACATACTCCTTATACCTGCAACATCTGCGACGCAAAAGACTGCATATACAGGAGGATTAAACAGCAGCAGTAATACATTGAATAGTTCATCACCCCCCAACCAACTCTCTACTTCGTAAAGACGAGTTGTGTATTTTCTATTATCCTGTAAACCTGTTTCAGAAGATGGAATGCCGGACCACATGTCCGAGCCTCACAGATGCGAAATATTTTTAGCTTTAAAAGTCCCTCTCCCAGAGAGATTTGGGGGTGTATACACGAGAAAAAAATTCACACATTTTTCATCTTTATACTGTTTCAAGTTAATATTTTTCATAAATTTTGGAAACCTAATTCATGACAAGACAAATGAAAAAGTTGTTACTTCTCTTTCCTGCATTTTTTTTACTGGCTTCATGCATATCTCAGCAGCCTGAATTGCAGCAGGCTAAAATTTCAAACGGGCTGATAAATGCTTTGCTTTATTTACCCGATATTGAAAAAGGTTATTACCGTGGAACAAGGTTTGACCATTCAGGCATTGTGGCAAAGCTTGAATATAAAAGTCATAACTTTTTCGGGCAGTGGTTCGAAAAATACGACCCGTATATTCATGACGCAGTGATGGGGCCAGTGGAGGAATTCGATCAGATAGGTTTCAATGAAACGGCAATAGGGGGTACATTTTTGCAGATCGGGGTAGGCATGCTCGAAAAGCCAGATACTCTTCCATATTCGCATTTCAGGTTATATACGGTAAAAAACGCCGGTAAATGGGAAACAAAAAAGATAAGAAACGGAATGAGATATGTTCATACTCTTGAAGACAAAGACTATGCATACAGGTATGAGAAGAGGATTTATCTGGTGCCCGGCAAGCCTGAGATGATAATAGCACACACTTTTAAGAATACTGGAAAGAAACCGGTTGAGACGACGGTTTACAACCATATTTTCCCGGTCATTGACAATCAGCCTGTAGGCCCGGGTTATTCTGTCATTTTTCCTTTTGTACCTCAGGAAAAGGGCGGTGGGTTCGATGATGTACTTAGTATTCAGGGTAACAGGCTTGTATACCTGCGTACTCAGAAACCCGACGACCGTGTATATTGCAGGGATCTGAAAGGTTACAGACCGGTGCCCGGGGATTATGATATCCGTATTGAAAACAGTATTGCAGGTGCAGGCATGAGAATAACATGCGACAGACCGCTTGTGAGGCTGGCGTTCTGGTCGTCAACAACAACAGTATGTCCGGAGCCTTTTATTCGGGTATCAGCAAAACCAGGTGAAAAATTCGAATGGCAGCTGAAGTTTGAGTTTTATACCCTGAAATAGTCCTATGGCCTTATTATTGTCCCGTCTCCTTTCCTGACAGTCCAGTTCGATCTTGTATTTATCGGGTATTTTGCAGCCTCTTTCTCGTTTATGTCAACACCAAGTCCAGGTGCTTCATTTATATACATGTAACCATTTTTGTAAGTCTGGCAACCCGGGAATACTGCCTGAGCCCTTTCATTCCAGAAATGTGATTCCTGTATTCCGAAGTTCCATACTGCAAGGTCTATATGGGCATTAGCGGCGTGTCCAACGGGCGATACATCTCCCGGACCATGCCATGCAGTTCTGATATTGAACCATTCACCGAGCCGCGCAACTTTCATTGCCGCAGTTATCCCGCCTATCTGTGAGATATGTATTCGGATGAAGTCAAAGAGTTGTTCTACCATGTAATCCCTGAACTCGTTAATGTTATTGAAAAGTTCTCCCATGGCTACCGGAACAGTGGTTGTATTGCGCAGTATCCTGAACCACTTCATGTTTTCAGGCGAGAACGGGTCTTCAATAAAGTACGGCCTGTAAGGTTCGAGTGATTTAATCAGATTTATTGCGTCAATCGGTTCTACGCGCTCATGAATGTCGTGAAGCAACTCAACATCTTCTCCGCATTTTTTCCTGACAGTCTCGAAAAGTAAAGGCACTGTTTTAAGATATTTCTGCTGGTCCATATACTGGTCGCTTTCGCGACCAAAACCTGCCGCTTTGAAATCGGGTTGCTTATCGGTGGTACCCACACCGCCGTATCCTCCGAGCTGTATTCTTACGTGCCGGAAGCCCTGCTCTATGAACCTCTGGGCACTTTCAGCAACAGCTTCAGGAGTTGAACCACCCGCATGGGCATAGCAGTCAACCGCAACCCTGCATTTGCCTCCAAGTAGCTGGTAAACAGGCATATTTGCCCTTTTCCCTTTTATATCCCACAACGCCATATCTATACCACTTATGGCATTGTTGAGCACCGGACCGTTTCTCCAGTAAGAACTCACAAATGCCGACTGCCACATGTCTTCAATATTATCTACATCTTTGCCCACGCAAAAGTCTTTCATGTATTTCTCGATAGTCTCGATAACAGCAAACGCTCTTTGAGTAAAGGTTGCACAACCAAGCCCGTAGAGACCCGGTTCACTGGTCTCCACCTTCACCACTACGAGGTTCGAACCTTCAGGAGCGGTGGCAATAGCTTTGACATTGGTAATCTTTAACGGCGGCAACCCTTTGGCCCATTGAGGTGTTTCTCTTTCTCTGGCCAAATGACCTAATCCTGAGTTTATCCCCAGCAGCCCTGCTGCAGAGCCTGCTGAGATAATTTTCATTGCCTCCCGGCGACTCAAGCCGGAAGCTTTACCTGTTTTTTTCATACGTAAACGATTTTATATATTATTGAATATCAAATTAATATGTTTCAAACGACTCCATGCCCTTCCCGAAGATTCCCGATAATTATATTGAAGGGATTACCCCCGGGAGGCTGGCGTGGGTTGCTTACCCACTGAGCAAAATAAAGAGGGGTAGATAATCTAATTTATTCTTAATCATTATTTCATGCTCTGGGTTTCATCCACATTATTAGCCTTTCGACATTGTCGGGAAGCTTATATTTGATAATGTGATCTTTTATATTTTCACCTGTTATTTCAATTGATTCGAGATTGGCAGTACCAAGACCCATCATTGCACAATGATTCAGGTATCCTATTGTTGAAAAATCTATCCCCATCAGTTCCACTGCCACCCTGTCTGCAGCAAGCCAGTCGGTGCTTACAACACACACCCGGTGGTTGACAGGTGTGCCAAGTGTCGGTCCATTGCCTTCCATGCCAGTGTGTCCGTCAATTACAGCCAGATGTGGATGCAACCTCCTGGCAAGCATAGCCATGTTGTAATTTGTTGCATAAACACCACCTCCATGGATAAGACGTTTATAACTTACCGTTCCGGGTTTGCTCGGAACAGCTTTTTCCGAAAACCTTATGTCTTCATTGTACAGGGTAAACCCTTTGTCTTTTACAGGTGCACCCACAACAATGTTCTTTAGCGAAAGCGTTGCAATTACTGAATTATGAGTCTTCATCCTTGCTACCGAAACGACATACGAATCAGGATCGGTAATTATCTTTGAAACTCTCATTAAATGAGGTTTGAAATCCCTTTCATCAATCACATACATCTCTTCAAACGGTTCATCGTCGAGGTCGACAAGCTTCACAGGATATTTTGACAGCAAACTGAAATAGCCGTAATTATCGAAGCCTTCCATAGTTGAGCCGCTGGCTGACGACTCTGCAATAATCACATTGTTGAGTTTTTTTATTGATTTCAGAAATTCAAGAATTCCTTCCAGAGTTTCGACATGTGTGCATGCGAGTGGAACATAGATTAATACATTGTTTGGCTTCAGCACAACACGTTTATTGCCGATAGCCTGTTTTATTTCCTTTGAAAAGGGTTCAAGGGCTTTAAAAACCATTTCTGCACGGCTTTCACCAGTCGTAACCGATACTTTCAAGCGTCCGGAAAACCGTTCTTGCTGATTTGTGTTTTGAGTGACCATTCGGGGATATGCAATAGTGGCAAGACTTCCTGCAAATGTCGTTTTAATGAAATTTCTGCGGCTGAAAGTACTCATAATGAATGACTTTTAAAATGAAACCATCCGGGGTTGATTTCTTTTATATACAAACTTACTAAAAACAGTATAATTTTGTTATCACCGTATTTAAGGCGTCCCAGTTCAAATTTACCATCTATTACATGCAGTCCTTTTGAAGCAAATTCTGCAGATACAATCTCAGCGATG
>JBASIK010000081.1:0-9094 GCA_049654745.1 Bacteroidales bacterium | reverse complement strand
ACAAATTTTATTTCCGTAATTTTACCCATGTTGTATTTGTTTTATACCAAAAACCAAATTACAACATTCGGGGGAAACCATATGGGAGTACCCCTTTTTTTATTATTTTAGTCGGACACTAGTGATTAAAAATTTATTCTGGACAGATGGGGTATCTGTTATATGTAATTTCAAATACTTGTATATTTTTACAGGTACCAAATCACTGTAACATGAAAAAGTCAATATTTTATTTTCTGCTCTTTGCAATCTTAATGCCTGCCGCTATCGCACAGCAGGAAGGCTATGTATTTACTATCAAAAAGGAGTTACCCTGTACACAGGTAAAGAACCAGTCGTCGACAAGCACCTGCTGGTGTTTTTCGGGTATTTCAATGCTCGAATCTGAACTGCTTCGTATGGGTAAGAAACCCATTGATTTGTCGGAGATGTTTGTTGTGAGGCTCACCTATGAAAAGAAGGCTGATATGCATGTGCGCATGCATGGCAGTACAAACTTTGCCGGCGGAGGTGAATATGGCGATGTGCTAACCATATGCAGCGAATATGGTCTTGTGCCAGAGGCAGTCTATCCCGGATTAAACTATGGTGAGAAAACTCATAACCATGGCGAACTCGACGCCGTATTGAAAGGTTATGTCGAAAAACTCACCGGACGCTCCCGGCTGACAACCGCATGGATGAACGGCTTCAAAGGAATACTCGATGCCTACCTCGGTAAAGTACCCGAAACATTTACCTGGGAAGGCAAAACATACACCCCAGCTTCATTTGTAAAAGAACTGGGAATAAATCCCAGCGATTATGTGACCATTACATCATTCAGCCACCATCCTTTTTATGAAAAGTTTGTGCTCGAGGTGCCCGATAACTGGGCTGCAGGGCTCTTCTATAACCTGCCAATCGAAGAGATGATGCAGGTTATTGACTATTCAATTAACAACGGTTACACCGTGGCGTGGGCAAGTGATGTGAGCGACCGTGGTTTCTCTATGAAAGAGGGTGTAGCAGTGGTACCAGAGAAGGACTGGAGCGAGATGACCAGTGAAGAGGCAGAAGATGTCTTTAAGGCGCCTGTGAAACAAAGAGTGATAACCCAGGAGATGAGACAGAAGGAGTTCGACAATTTTTCCACCACCGATGATCATGGCATGCACATAGTTGGCATCGCAACCGACCAGCAGGGCAGTATATATTATAAGGTAAAGAACTCCTGGGGCGAAACCGGCAAATACAAAGGGTTCATCTATGTATCACGCCCATTCGTAATGTTGCGCACCACAAACATCATGGTAAATAAAAACGGCATCCCACCTGCCATAGCCCAGAAACTGGGATTGAAGTAATTAAATAAATTTTTGATAAACTTTAATTTAACTTCGATTTATACAATAACCGCCCATTGTTTTTTGGCTACCTAAAAAGGTGTTTAACAGGTAAGTATAATAAAAACATAAAAGCTAAAATATTGTACATCACTGAGTCCACTTTCAAGGTCTGTCTAACTTTGCAGTAGAAAAGGCCGGGATTCAGAGGTGAAAATAAAGAAGAGGCTTTTTAGACAGCCCCAAAATTTTTTCAAGCCCCCTCTTTACGAAGTAGAGAGTGGGGGGGGGGGTAGTATAACTTTTTTTCAGAACGATACAATTTTATTAAAAATGATTTTCAAACCCGGTTCAGAACTGTTCCAGTATTGCTATTCGTTTTTCTATTGGCGGATGTGTTGCAAAAAGTGATGCAAAAGGTGAGACATGTTCTTTTTTAAGTCCAAGTTGGGGGTTTTCAATAAACATCTGAGCCACATCGGCCCTTTTGACTGCCTCTATCGTAGGATCCTGTGATACTTTTCTGAGAGCAGAAGCGAGAGCCCGCGGACGTTTTGTAAGTTCGGCGGCACCGGCATCGGCAAGGTATTCACGCTTGCGTGAAATGGCGAATCTGATGAGCATGGCTATAAAATAGCCGATTATTGCCAGAACAAGAGCTACCAGTATTGCTATCCCTGCTCCTCCCCCCTTCCTGTTCCTGCTGCTTACCGATGAAAAACGTATTGAACGGAAGATTGCTTCAGCAATGAAGGCGAAAATGCCTACAAACACTATCGAAATTATCAGCAGCCTTACGTCGCGGTTACGGATATGCGTCAGCTCGTGGGCTATCACTGCTTCAAGCTCTTCATCATTAAGTTTGTTGATGATACCTCTCGAAAGTGAAATAGTATAAGTTCGGTCATCGATACCACTTGCAAACGCATTAAGGGAGTCGTCTTCAATGATATTAATTGCCGGCATCTTCATCCCAACTGCGATACATAGATTTTCGACAAGATTATAAACTCTTTTGTTTTCTTTCCTTTCGAGAGGTTTGGAACCTGTTGCGGCCCGAATCATTGCCGAATGGGAGAAATAAGCGACAATAAACCAGATAATTACTCCTGCAGTTATTAACGGGAAAACCCTCAGGAAACCGTTGTTTACATCTGCAATAGTCATCTGGCTCTCTTTCTGCAGTGAAAGGATAAAGAAGAAGAGCCACGTAAGGGCGTACAAAATGACAGGAAACATAATCAGCAAAAGCACAGATCTTGTATTATTCTTCCAGATCTGGCTCTGAAGGCCAACGTATTTCATAATATCAGAACTGTATCTTTGGTGGCTGTTCTATGGTAGCCCTCTGTTCTCCCAGTTCAAACATCATCTCGCGTTTGAAATTAAACAGTGCTGCGATGATATTTGAAGGGAACGTTTCCACTGCTACATTAAGCTCTTTTGTTGCCGAATTAAAGAATCTGCGTGCGGCAGCCAGTTTGTTCTCAACATCCGAGATTTCATTCTGGAGGTCCATAAAATTCTGGCTTGCTTTAAGGTCCGGGTAGGCTTCAACCGAAACACGTAAAGCCTGTAAGGCAGCCGAGAGTCTGTTTTCAGCTTCTATTTTTTCATTTATTGTGGTGGCTTTCATCGCATTGGCGCGGGCTTCGGTTATTTCGGTGAGAACGCCCCTCTCATGAGCCATATAACCTTTTACCGCATCAACTAGCTGTGGAATCAAATCATGTCTCTGTCTTAACTGTACATCAATGTCGGCAAAAGCCTGTTCCCTGTTATTCCTTAACCTGACAAGGCGGTTATAGATGGAAACAGCCATCAGAAAAAGGATAAAAATAATTGCCAGAAATACTATAAGAATAATCATTTTTCTAAAAATTTAGTTATAAATAATCATTGAATTATCCAAGCAAAAATATAAAATATTTTATGAAAATGCAGGGAATTCAATTTAAGAGACGGTCGTGATTACCAAAAATAAAGATTTTTTAAACCATAAACAGGTCGTAACTACGCAGCTTATATTCATATTATATCCTTATTACTTTTGGCACCTGTCCGCCAGAGATGAAATGAAGTGAAGTAGCACGGGGATAGCCGCAGATGCTTCGCAACGCGGATGACCGCAGATTACCCGCGAAAATCAGCGTTTGAAAATTCGTGCTAATCAGCGTCCATCCAAAAAATGATTCCATCATGACCCCGGGGCTGTCTAAAACGATGTTTATTAGATATTTATAAAAAACGTAAAAGCTAAAATATTGTACATCAAAAAATCCCATCTCAGGGACTGTCCGACTTTGCAATAGTAAGGCGATTCAGTGGTGAAAAAAGGGGGCTTTTCAGACAGCCCCGAAATTTTTTCTAGCCCACTTTGTATTTTATTGTACGATAACTGCCCCCTTTGTATTTCCTTTTAGCATAAACTGACCCCCTTTGTATTTCCCCCCACAGGATGAAAATTATGGTAGTAACCTGTTTTTCAGATATATTTGGATTCTTTGCAATACACTTTCAATGTCATTTATAACTTCTTCATTGTTAAACCTCAACACTTTTAAACCTGTATTTATTAAATATTCATCTTTTTCTTTATCATATTGTTTTCTGTATTTGTGTATTTCACCGTCAATCTCTACCGCCAGATTTGCCTTGTCACAGAAAAAATCTATTATATACATTCCATAGGGATGCTGCCTGCGGAAATGAATCCTCCCAACTGTTTATTCTTTAGTTTTTCCCAAAGTAACTTCTCAGCATCTGTCATACTATTTCTCAATTCACGAGCTTTACTTTTCGTGTTCATATCAGCCCAATGATTAGCCTTGCTTTTATTTATTATTCTCAATAAAGCCATAAGCTTTAAATTAAATGGCCAGAATATTTTGACCAAAATAATTTATTTTTAGTTAGTAAAATATCCATTCGCAATTATTGCCTCGAGTCTTTTTAAGCTTTCCCCCTTGAGGGAAATGGGAAAGGGGGTCATTACTTCATAAAGAAATGGGAAAGTTGATTCAGCGGTGAAAACAAAAAAGAAGCTTTTCAGACAACTCCGAACTGTTTTTTATTCAGACGCTATTTAAAATATTTGTATATTTCTTTTCTGATTAAACAAAGGAAATTAATACATCACAGAATTAAAAAGTAATGATTAACAGTTAAATCTAAGTATATGGAAAAGAGCATTAAAGGGACCCGTACCGAGCAGAATCTCCTTAAAGCATTTGCAGGAGAATCACAGGCAAAAAACCGTTATGAATTTGCTGCTAAAGTAGCCCGTGAAGAAGGTTATGAACAAATTGCTGCCATCTTCATGGAAACCGCTGCACAGGAGCAGAGCCATGCAAAAAGATTCTTCAGTTACCTTGAAGGCGGCATGGTTGAGATAACAGCTTCCTATCCTGCAGGGACGACAAGCACCACAGCCGAAAACCTGGAACATGCTGCTGCAGGAGAACATGAGGAATGGAGCCATCTCTATCCCGAATTTGCCCGTATTGCCGAAGAAGAAGGCTTCAAACAGATTGCTACACTCTTCAGAATGATAAGTGTTTCGGAACAGGGACATGAGGAAAGATACCTGAAACTTCTTGATAATCTGAAGAAAAACAGAGTCTTCGAAAGGGAAGAAAAGGTCTTCTGGTATTGCAGAAAATGCGGATATATTCATTATGGCAACAAAGCACTCAAAAATTGTCCTGCCTGCGGACATCCACAGGCTTATTTTGAAATAAAATCTGAAAACTATTAAATATCAAACATATATGAATTTACAATTTAGAATTTTCCTGGTTGTCTTTATTTCGCTTTTCCTGTTCAGTTGCCATAAAAAGGAGACAGGGGAGCTGAGAAATCTTGCTGTTATTGCAAAATCAACATATTCAGGAAGGCAATGGACTTCGCTCACCGCACTAAGTGACGGAATAATTTTAACACCCGATGCCGGTCCGCGCTTCAGGCCCCCTTTTGTCACACTCCGCCCTGGCTCACAATGGGTTCAGTATGAATGGGAAGCACCCGTAACAGTAAAAGAAATTCAGGTATTCTGGTGGACCGACCAGAACAGGATAAAAGTTCCCAGATCGTGTAAAGTAAAGTACAAAAGCGGAGAAGAATACATTTCTGTCAAAAACCAGTCAGGACCGGAAATGAAAGAAAAGGAGTTCAATAAAGCAACATTTGACGAGGTAAGGACAACAGGGCTCAGGCTTGAAATCGAAACAGACAGTGCTTCTGCGGCAGGGATACTCGAGTGGGCAGTGTACGCCTCTCCCTCGACACCCATAATGCCGCCTCTTGTAGATGCAGGCGATGACAGGACCGTACTTATTACCACAAAAACCTACCTGTCAGCAGAAATTAAATCGGTTGATCCTGTAAAGAAAACGACCTGGAAGAAAGAATCAGGTCCGGGTATCGCCACCTTTGAAGATCCTTCCGCGGCAGTTACCACTGCAACATTTGACAAGGTTGGAGATTATGTGCTTTCATTCACTGCCGCAACCTCTGGAACCAGAAAATCCGCTGCACAGGTTAGGGTAAAAGTGATTGATCCTCCCTCTGCAAAGAAGCTCGAAGCTATTTATACAACTCCATATAAGGTCAACAGCCCCCTCTGGAGTGCCCGTATGAAAGCCATTATCGTAAACTGGATTCCTCATTGCATCAGAATGATAGAAAGAACCGACCTGAAAATAGGTCAGGGTGGGCTCGATAATTTCATTGAAGCTGCAAAGGCATTGCAGGGAAAGCCGCACGAACGCCATAAGGGTTATGTCTTTTCTAATGCATGGGTACATCAGACGGTTGAATCAATGTCGTATGCTCTGATGGTTGATCCTCAAGGTGATAAGCAGATAATTGCCGCTCAGGAGCAGATGAAGAAGACGCTTGAGAAATGGATTCCCATTATTCTTGCCGCACAGGAGCCTGACGGATATATCCACACAGCCTGGACGCTTCGTGACACAGCACGCTGGAAGGGCAGATGGGCACCTGAGACAAGACCAAATCACGAAGGCTATGTGCAGGGATACTTCCTCGAATCTGCAATTGCTCACTATATTGCAACCGGAGGAAAAGACACAAGGCTTTATGATGCCGCAAAGAGGTGCGCCGACTGCTGGGTAAACAACATAGGTCCCGGCAAGCAGGAATGGTGGGATGAACACCAGGAGATGGAACAGGCACTAATCCGTTTCGGGAGGTTTGTCAACATGGTTGAGGGTAACGGCAAGGGCGACAAATATATTGAACTCTCAAAGTTCCTGATGGACTGCCGTAAGGGCGGAAATGAATACAGCCAGAGTCATGTGCCAGTTATCCAGCAATATGAGGCAGTAGGCCATGCTGTGAGGGCAGCATATCTTTACTCTGCAATGGCAGACATTGCTGCCGAGAAAAATGACCCTGACTATCATTCAGCTGCCATGTCGTTGTGGGATAACATCGTCAACAGAAAATATTACATAACGGGCGGTATCGGAAGCGGTGAGACATCGGAAGGTTTCGGACCCAACTATTCACTCCGCAACAATGCATACTGCGAATCGTGTTCGAGTTGTGGTATGATATTCTTCCAGCATAAAATGAACCTTGGCTGGCACGATGCAAAATTCGCCGATATCTATGAAGAAACAATTTACAATGCTCTTCTGGGAGCGCTCGATTTGGAAAGCAAAAACTTCACCTATACCAACGAACTCAATTCTTCACGGTCGCGGTACGACTGGCATGTATGCCCGTGCTGTGTGGGTAACATACCGAGAACTCTTTTGATGATGCCTTCATGGACATACGCAAAAAGTGATGATGGACTGTATGTAAATATGTTCTTCGGCAGTACGGTTAAGGTCGGAAAAGTAGCAGGGACAGATGTTGAAATAGTTCAGGAAACAGATTATCCATGGAGTGGAAAGGTAAAAATTATAGTCAATCCCGTTGAACCAAAGAGTTTTTCACTTTTTATAAGGATACCCGACCGGAAAACAAGCGAACTCTATTTCCCTGTTCCTGAGGTAAAAGGTTATAAAACGTTGAAAGTAAATGGTGAATCTATAAATCCACCGATTATAAAAGGTTATGCCGAGATTGACCGGGAATGGAAAGCCGGTGATATTATTGAGGTTGAGCTTCCGCTTGAAGTTCAGACTGTAACGGCTGATGAAAAGGTTGAAGCTGACAGGGGCAGGTTAGCTCTCAAATACGGGCCTCTTGTATACAATGTTGAGGAGATAGACCAGAAAGATATTCACCAGCCCATTGGCAAAGGTCCTCTCTCTACAGAATGGCGCGGGGATCTACTTGGGGGTGTAATGGTTATAAAAGGCACATGGGCCGACGGGTCACCCCTTCTGGCTATTCCCAATTATGCACGTAACAATCGTAATCCGGTCCCGGTTACAGAATACAAAGAAGGTTCCATTGTATGGATAAAGAAAGAATAAAAGAGATTCCTGACGGTTATCAGATGCTGGAGCTGGTCAGGAAGAGGCAGAGTGACAGGAAATACACAGGGCAGGCCGTTGATAAGGAAAAGCTTGAGCGCATCCTCGAAGCAGGGCGGCTTGCCCCGTCGGCCTGCAATGCCCAGCCATGGAAATTTATCGTGGTTGACGACAGTAAGTTACTCAGCCAGCTTTCGGAGGCAGCCTCTGGCAATCTTCCAGGCATGAACTCCTTTGCAGCTCAGGCACCGGTTCAGATTGTAGTGATAAGGGAGAAACCAAACCTGCTGTCGAAAATAGGCTCCACAATTAAAGACAAAGATTACTCTCTGATAGATATTGGCATTGCAGCCGCGCAGATATGTCTTCAGGCAGCTGCAGAAGGACTTGGCTCATGCATGCTGGGATGGTTCGATGAGAAAAAAGTGAAGAAGATACTCGGAATACCAGCATCAAAGCGGGTCGAACTCATCATTACAATAGGTTATCCGGCCGGGACTACACGTGAGAAGAAGAGAAAGCCTCCTGAAGAGGTTATATCATATAACAGGTACTGAGCTACCTGAGTTCTGCCAGTGCTTCTTTCATCCTTTTCACCGCTTCAGTAATATCCTCATCAGAAGCGGCATAGGATATTCTTATACACGTCGGAGCACCGAACGCTGTCCCTCCGACAACTGCCACACGGGCTTTGCCGAGAAGATAAAGTGCAAGGTCATCAGGGTTATTAATGATAGTGTTACCGTCGGTTTTACCGATAAAATAGCCAATATCTGGCATAACGTAAAAAGCCCCCTGAGGTATCCTCACCTTCATTCCCTTTATCTCTGCAAGCAGTGAACATATAAGGTCGCGGCGGCGCATAAATGCCAGTCTCATCTGCTCCCTGTCGTCTCCTCTGCTCTGAAGAGCTGCCAGAGCAGCTCTCTGTGCAATAGAACAAACACCCGAAGTAATCTGGCTCTGAAGCTTGTTGCATGCCTTTGCAATCCAGAGCGGGGCACCTATGTAACCTATCCTCCATCCCGTCATGGCATAAGCTTTCGACACTCCGTTGACAGTAATGACACGGTCGTATATGAAATCAAACGAAGCCATGCTCACATGCTTCTGCGAGAAGATAATGTGTTCATAAATTTCATCGGAGATAACAAAAAGACCTTCATGCTTTTCGATCACCCTTGCAATCTTCTCCATCTCATTGGGTGTATAAACCATACCTGTGGGGTTAGAGGGAGAATTGAAGATAAGCAACCGCGTTCTTGCACTGATAGCCTGTTCAAGCTGGGCGGGACTCATCTTGAAATCGTCTTCGAG
>JBASIK010000080.1:0-8670 GCA_049654745.1 Bacteroidales bacterium | reverse complement strand
TGAAATATAGTTTCTAGGAATTTTATACTTTTGCCATGCTTAAAATTGTGTATGTCCCTTGTTCATGAATTTGAAAAAAGCGGTAACTGGCTATTCAGAAGAAGAAGCTGGTTGCCTGTATTTATAGCAATACCTGGATTCTTATTACTATATTTCACTGACCGTCAGACGATTACTTTTAAATGGGAAAGCGAAATAATATTCCTTGCTATAAGCATCTTCGGTCAGCTTATTCGTGTATTAACTGTCGGATTTGCCCCTGGCAATACCTCAGGCAGAAACACTGCCTCAGGCCAGATAGCTGATGAACTGAATGTTACAGGTATATACTCAATTGTAAGGCATCCACTTTATACAGGTAACTTTTTTATGTGGCTCGGCCCGGTATTGTTTATCAGGTCGGCATGGTTCGTAGTAGTTTTCATTCTTGCTTACTGGCTATATTATGAAAGAATTATGTTTGCTGAAGAACAATTTCTCAGGCGTAAATTTGGTGAAGCTTACGATAAATGGGCAGAAAAAGTAAATGCTGTTATACCTTCTTTCCGAAATTACACACCTCCCAGGCTATCCTTTTCAATCAAAACTGTACTAAGAAGAGAGTATAACAGCTTCATCAATATTTTCTTAATTTTTCTCGCTCTCGATATTGCCAGAAATTATTTTATTTCAGGCAAATTTTTAATCACTCCCATGTGGGGCTGGCTTTTTCTCAGCGCAGGCATCATCTGGCTGTTTGCACGTATAATACATAAAAAAACTTCCTGGCTCTTTGTGGAGGGACGATGATTCTTCAATCCCTTTCCGCACCAAGAAAGATTAATATATAATAAATCAACGTCGCCAGTGACCCGAGAGCAGCAACAACGTATGTATAAGCAGCCCATTTAAGCGCATCCTGGGCTTTTTCATGAGTCTCATATGTAGTTATGCCTGAAGAAGAAAGCCATGCAAGAGCCCTTTTGCTTGCATTTATTTCAACAGGAAGGGTGATAAAACTGAAAAGGGTAATTAATGCGAACAATCCTATTCTGAATAGAAGAAGGGCAGGGAAAGTCTGAACAACAAGAATGCCAATTAATAGTACCCACTGAACCCACTTCGAAGCAAAGCTTACTGCCGGCACAAGACTCGACCTAATACCAAGCCAGGCATAGGCACTTGCATGCTGTATGGCATGACCTGTTTCATGTGCTGCAACAGCGGCAGCAGCGATACTCCGACTATTATATACATCAGGACTGAGATTAATTGTTTTATTCGCTGGATTATAGTGATCACTTAGCTGCCCCGGCACACTTTCAATACGCACATCGTATATGCCACTGTCTCTTAGCATCTTTTCTGCAATCTCCTTACCTGTCAGCCCTCCATCAACAGGTATTTTTGAATATGTTCTGAACTTTGATTTAAGAGTGGCACTCACCATCCAGCTCAGTATCATTATTCCTATGAATATTACCCAGATTAAATACATATTATCCTCCTTCTATTTTTTTAACAATTATTCTTACAAATTGTTTGCCACCAACCTCAATGGGTTGCCTGTTTGACAATTTGTCAGTTATTAAGGGGTAATAATTACAAATCGTTATCTTTATGACATGAAGAAAGCGTTGATATTTTTGATCTCTTTACCTGTTTATTTCTACAGGTATTTAATATCTCCGCTGATGAGGCCGTCATGCCGTCATCTGCCAACCTGTTCAGAATATATGTTAACTGCCCTCCGCCTTCATGGCCCATTCTGGGGTTTGATTATGGGAACCCGCAGGATTCTCAGGTGCAGGCCCGGAGGTACCCATGGTTATGATCCTGTGCCACTTGTTAGAATTAAAAAATACCGGCCAATTTCTACACTTTTCAAAAAATGGCCTAAATCAAACAGGCTGAAAAGATAGTATTATTAAAAATTCAATTCTTCCTTCAAACGCCTGTACCCCGAACGGCTTACCGGAAGTTTTTCGCCTGAATAAAGAATCGCCACATAGTTATCCTTACTGTAAGGCTCAAGCTTTCTTATCTCTCCCACCCTCACAATATACGACCTGTGTATTCTGACAAACGCATTCCCGGGCAGATTCTCTTCAAAATATTTCATTGTCTGCTGCTTTAATGCTTTACCTCCGGCATAATATACCATTACATAATCATCCTGGGCTTCAATATATTTTATCTGGTCAACCGGTATAATATTTATTTCACTTCCCTTTCTGACAACAACTCTTGTAAGCGGTGATGGTAGTCTCTCTATGAGCTGACTGTAATGTGTGCCTGCCTCCTGTGATCGGTTTTCAATTCTTTTTATCGCTTTTTTAATAGCTTCTTCAAGACGCTCCTGTGAAAAAGGTTTCATAAGATAGTCGACTGCGTTCAATTCAAAAGCTTTTATTGCATACTGATCGTAAGCAGTTGTGAAAATAATCTCAGGCTTCTCTTGTAATACCTCAAGCATTTCGAATCCGTTAAGCTTCGGCATCTGTATATCAAGAAAAACAAGATCTGGTTTTATCTCTGATATTGCCTTGAGTCCCGAAAATCCATCACTGCACTCAGCACAGATCTCAACAGACCCTGTTCTTTCCAGATAGTAACGAAGAATCTTTCTTGCAGGCTCCTCATCTTCTATAATTACTGCCTTTATCATTTTCATATCCATATAACCTGATCCTTAACAATTCTTCTTTGTTTCATTTGCAAGGTATATATAGTGTCACAGTAAAAATATTACCGGAAATATCCGTTTTAAGTGAAGCTCTATTCCCATATGCCAGCTCAAGTCTTTTAATCACATTTGCAAGTCCTGTTCCAGTTCCCTTAGCCCTAAGGTTAGTTTTGTCGAAATTGTTACGTACTGTTATTTCAACAAGTTCGGTTTCACATTTAATTATTGTTTCAAGATTTACAACATCATTACTTTCGTGCACACCGTATTTAATTGCATTTTCATACAATGGCTGGAGAAGAAGAATGGGTATCTGAATATCAAGGCATTTCTCATCTATATATTCTCTGTATTGAAGCCTTTCCCCGAACCTTACTTTTTCTATATCGAGATAAACTCTCATACTGTCCAGTTCACTCCTGAGAGTCACAAGCTGTTCGTCTTTCCGGGAGAGGGCATACCTCATGAAATCAGACAGTTTTACAATCATCTCTCTGGCTTTTTCCGGGTCAGATATCGTTAAAGCACTTACAGAATTCAGCGTATTGAAAAGAAAATGAGGATTAATCTGCGACCTCAGCATTTTCAGTTCAGTCTCTTTAAGAACAGATTCAAGTCTGGCTTCCTGGGCCTTCCTTTCTGCAAGGTCTGAAAGGCTTACTATCAGATAATAAGCCAGAATAACGAGGCCATATATAAATATTCCGCTTCCAAGTCGGTATAAAAATGTTGCATTCCAGTATTCATCAAAAACTGAGATATTGTTAATTATTAAAATTAAAATGTACTTTGAAAAAAGAAGCCATATATACAAAGAGGCTGCACCTGTAAATACAATATTAATAACTACTGAATAAAGTTTAAACGCTCTGGTATTAAAATATCTGAATGGGTACCAGATTACTAGACTTAATCCGGAATAAACTGTGAAAGAAATTAAAACGTCTGGAATTATAAACTTAAGATAATTTTTGAAAACATAGTTATAAAGAAAAAGCTGACCCAGTGCCATCAGCACCCAGATCAGCCACCACAGTGCTATCCTGTATCTGTTTTGAAATACTGGATGTTTCATTTACATAGCTTATACACTTTTAACCTCACCCCCTCCAAAAACAACAACTCCTTTTATTAAAAGTTGTTTGCCAGATTCGGCAACCCTTCCAGGCTGGAGTTTGCGTTCGTCACCGAAACCTCCGAGCACAGGTGTGACTTCAATTTTAACATCCCACTCATCGGGTACGATAACCGTAACTCCTCCGAAAACACATGCGATTTCAAGTACATTGGTTCCAGGTGCAAGTACCGACCTTGTAAGGTCAATTTCAGTACCTCCAAATACAGCGGTCACTTTTCCTCCCCTGAAGTTGTTCGATGCTATCTGGCGTTCACCTCCACTGAACACATATACAAAATCAATGATATCCTCACCCGATTCAGAAATTTTACCTGAAGCCCTCCATTCTCTTCGCCATGAAAATATAAAAAGTATTCCAACAATTATAAATATGGAGGGCCAGAACATATTATACATGTGAAATGACTCCCTGAAAATAAGAGGTATCAAGAAAAAAGCTCCTACTGCCATTATAATTATTCCGGCCGTTTTCCTTCCGGATGATCCTACAGTTATAACCAGCCCGATTACAACAAGCAACATGGGCCAGCTGAAAATTACCTCATCAATAAAATCAGAAAAGATACCGGTATTTCTGAGAATCAGAAGAAAACCAGCAAGAACAAGAATGATTCCTATAATTATTCTCTTATAAGAAGGATAATTATTCCCGGCATTGTTTTCCGGGCTATTTTTTTTGTAAAATTTTTCGTTTGTTTCCATGATTATAAAATTATTTGTTTTTTAACTATTCTGTTTCTTTTTGCCAACCAACGATGTTAGAAGGAAAAATACCCCGATAATAATTATTACCGAAGGCCAGTACATTACTTCAAGTGTGTGAGGAATTTCAAAATAATAGTGCTGGAGAAAAAACCAGGTTCCTATCGAAATAAGTATGATTCCCCCAACTACTCTGAAATTCAACATTAATAGAACGCCTATAAAAATAAGAGCTGTCTGCCATGTGAAATATTCAGACGTGCTTCCAAGGTTTAGCAGGTCATTTGTCGCGACAAGCAAAGCCAGTCCCAGGACAATAAAAAACAATCCAATGCCAATGGCTGGATGATGTTCCCTGTGTTTCATAGCCTCTTTCATTTTATATCATTTCAGGCAAAAATATTAATGGAAGAACTTCAGCTAAATAAGAAATCGGTAAATATCCTAATTTTGCCGGCAAATTGCAGGAAAAAGTTGTAAATGATACTTTTTCATTCATAATTTTTTTTATTGAACAAGGATTTTTAATTTTGCAAACCAAAATTTAAAATAATGACCGGGTTATATGTGATACCCCTGTTCGGTCTGAGCCAAGGTCATCACAGTTTTGACTTTGAAATAGGGAATACGTTCTTTGAAGGGTTCGAGGAGTCGGAGATCAAGGAAGGAGAACTCAGGGCAGTTGCCGGAATTGATAAATCTCCCACCTGCATTGATCTGACCATAAAAATAACCGGCAGTGTTAAAGTTTGCTGCGACAGATGCCTTGACATGTATATGCAAAGCATCGAATGTGAGAACCACTTAATAATTAGGGAAGGTAACAGTTATGACGACAGTGATCCCGACATCCTATTTGTACCTCATAATGAGAAGGAACTGGACATCAGCCAGCTTCTTTATGAATATATACACCTGGCCCTGCCCTTAAGAAGGATCCACCCTGATGACAGCGAAGGCCACAGTGGTTGTAATCCGGAAATGATTAAAGAACTTAATAAACACATTATAAACCAGGCGAGCAGTGAAGACTCGAGATGGAATGAACTGAAAAAACTGTTAAATAACAATTAAAGCAATAAGAAATGGCACATCCGAAACATAAACATTCCAAAACAAGAAGGGACAAACGCAGAACTCATTACAAAGCCGTAAAGCCCACAATATCTGTATGTTCAAATTGCGGATCGACTGTAGAATATCACAGAGTCTGTCCTGAATGCGGATATTACAGGGGCAAGCCTGCCATTGAGAAGAAACTGGCATCTTGAATAGACGACACAAACTAAGATACCATGAGGCTGGGCCTTGATGTAATGGGAGGTGATTTTGCTCCTGATGTTGTAATAGAAGGAGCTGTTGATACCCTGGGCAGTTTATCGGCAGACGATAAAATCGTTCTTATAGGCGATGAGAACTTAATACTTGATAAACTTGCCGGGCTCGGAGTTGACCCGTTATTGTTCGAAATAGTTCATGCCTCCCAGGTAATTGAAATGGGGGAACACCCTGCTAAGGCATATTCCCAGAAAAAAAACTCCAGCATAGCTGTAGGATTTGGGTTGCTCAAGAGTGACCTCATTGATGGCTTCTGCAGCGCCGGAAATACAGGAGCAATGCTTGTTGGCGCAAGTTATACCGTAAATGTTATTCCAGGTGTGCTGAGACCTGCTCTTATTACAAAAGTACCCTCAATAACCGGTAAGTATTCAGTAATGCTCGATGTAGGATTAAATCCAGATTGCAAACCTGATGTTCTGCTGCAATACGCTAGACTTGGCTCAATATATGCGCATCATATTCTTGGAATAGAAAATCCTACTGTCGGCCTCCTGAATATTGGTGCAGAAGAGAATAAGGGAACTTCAGCTGTCAGAGCCGCCTATGAAATGATGAAAGAAGATCCCCAGATTAATTTCCATGGGAATATAGAAGGTAACTCACTATTTCACGACGGTATGACAGATGTTATTGTCTGCGATGGATTCGTGGGTAATATTGTACTAAAACAGGCAGAAGCTTTTTTTACTATTTACAGAAAACGGAATCTCAAAGATTCCTTTTTTGAACTCCTCGATTTTGAAAATATAGGTGGAACACCGGTTATTGGCATAAATGCAAATGTTGTAATCGGTCATGGAAATTCCAGCAGGAAGGCAATAAAGAATATGATTCTGCAAACAAAATCAGTTGTTCAAGTTAATCTTGCACAAAAAATAAAGGAAGAAATTTAACACTTCTTTATGAACAAAATCAGAGCTGCAATAACCGGTATTCATGCATGGGTTCCGGAATACAGGCTTGATAATTTTGAACTCTCAAGGATGGTCGACACATCCGATGAGTGGATAATGCAACGGGTAGGAATAAAAGAAAGACGCATATTAAAAGGTGAAGGTCTTGGCACTTCCGATATGGCCGATAAAGCAGTTGCGGGACTTCTTGAAAAAACAGGCACCTCTCCTGACGAAGTGGAAATCATCATTTGCGCCACAATTACACCCGACATGTTTTTCCCTTCCACTGCCAACATCATAAGTGATAAGGTAGGAATCAAAAATGCTTTCGGCTTCGATATCAGTGCAGCATGTTCGGGATTCATTTATGCCCTGCATATAGGAGCATCATTCATTGAAACTGGAAGATATAAAAAAGTGGTTATTGTAGGTGCCGACAAAATGTCATCAATAACTGATTATACCGACCGTACAACCTGCCCTCTGTTCGGAGATGCAGCAGCTGCAGTTCTGCTTGAGCCTACCACTGAAGAAGTAGGGGTAATGGATCAGATACTCCGTTCCGACGGATCAGGCCGCAAATACCTGTACCTTAAAGCAGGAGGCTCAGTAAGGCCTGCCTCTCACGAAACTGTCGATGCCAAAGAACATTTTATTTATCAGGAAGGTCAAACAGTCTTTAAGTTTGCTGTAACATATATGGCAGATGTTGCCGTTGAAATAATGCAGAAAAACAACCTCAAACCGGAAGACATTGCGTACCTTGTACCCCACCAGGCAAACCTCAGAATAATAGAGGCAACGGGCCGGCGAATGGGATTGCCTATGGAAAAAGTGATGATCAACATTGAAAAATATGGCAATACAACTGCTGCAACGATTCCTTTAGCGCTGTGGGAATATGAATCACGTCTGAAAAAAGGAGATAACCTCATCCTTGCAGCATTCGGAGGCGGATTTACGTGGGGTGCTGTCTGGGTCAAATGGGCATATAATCCAAAATAATCTTATCTTTGCAAAGGAGTAATACAGATTAATAAAATAAAATATCATGGCAAAAAATAATAACGAGGCAGAAAACCCAACCATAAACCTGATTAGCCAGGGGACTGAAATCACAGGTGATATTAAATCAAATGGCGATATCAGAATTGACGGTTCACTTAATGGCAATCTGTATACCAAAGGGAAAGTAGTAGTCGGAAATACTGGAAAAATCAAAGGAGAAGTTACATGCAAGAACTCGGAAATTTCAGGGACACTCGAAGGGAAAATAACAGTAAATCAACTTCTCAATCTCAAAGCCTCCTCTAAAATCATTGGCGATGTAGTTACTTCAAAATTGGCAATTGAACCTGGTGCTATATTTACCGGTACCTGTAAAATGAATGAAACAGAATACAATGCAGGACAAAACAACACCGGAGGACCAGAAAAACCAGCAGAAAAAAGATAGGTTCGAAGGACTTCATAATTACGCAAAATATTCCGGCCTTGCATTCCAGATGATTGCAATAATACTGATTACCGTATGGGCAGGAACAAAGCTGGATAAACTTTTTCTGATGGAGACACCCGTTTTTACTATAATTCTTTCATTGTTCGGAGTTGCTGCTGCCATTTACACAGCTGTAAAAGATTTTATTAAAATCAAGTAGAAAATTTGAAAAATTTTCTGAAATATCTTCTGCTGCTTTTTTTTCTGCTGGCACTGCTGAACATCATCTGGTTCATAGTAATTTTTGTTTTTAATATAAGTTTAAGTACCTGGTCTTTCCCTTCAATCTCAGGTATGTTCTTTTTGGCAACAACCATTTCCCTTTTTGTTTTTTTCAGGGGTCTGCAAAAAAGTCCACGTGAAGAAACCATGCATTCATTTATTTCTGTCTCCCTGAAGTTTGTTTTGGAATTGGTGCTTGCTTTAATAT
>JBASIK010000079.1:0-2159 GCA_049654745.1 Bacteroidales bacterium | reverse complement strand
GCTTTAAGGTTGGCAAAGGATAGTTATATTAAGCTAGGACGTTTTGAGAACTTAAACTTTAATAAAGGGTTTACGATAGGCTTCTGGCTAAATCCTGAGAGGTATTTGAAATACACATACAATGAGGGTGAGAGAAAAATTCTCTTATCGAATGGTAAAGTTGAGGTTGGTATAGAGCAGGCTTGGGGTCAGATAGCCTTTACACCTGAGAACAAAGAGACTCATGCGTTCTTAAATTATGCTGCTATGGCTATGAATATGTATAATTTGCACTTTATGACTTTTACCAATGATGAATTTCCTACAATGAGTACTTATGTAAATGATTATACAACACCAAGAGCAACAAAGACTGCTACGAATTGGGGTGTAGGATTATTATCGGATGGTGATTTGTACGTGGGAATCCCTAATGCCACTGATACCAAGTATACTATGCCACACGGTATAGGCGGTATCATGATATGGGATAAGGTTCTTACAGATGATGAACGTGCGGCTATATTTAATGGATGTACCTTGCTGGAAGGATAAAATGCAGATTTTAAATTTCAAGCCTTAAAGCCCAGTAATACCAAGGGTTGTAGGATTTGGTATTTTTAATTTTACCTCTCCCCTACCCTGCTTTATAAAATTTGGAAGGAGCTTGCGGATTATGAAGTTGAATGATTTGAAAAACCTTCTTCTCACCATAGGCCCGCCAGTATTCCACTATTTTGCAGCTAATCAGACATGCAATTACATCGTTTGGGCTGAGGATGGAGACGGGAGTGTACTTCACGCAGACGGAAAAAAGGTTGAACGCGCAATAACAGGCACGATAGACTATTTTACAATGACAGAAAATGACCCCGTTAAGGAGCAAATTGAAACAGCACTTGACAGTGATAGTGGGCTTGCATGGGCACTAAACTCTACACAACATGAAGAAAACACAGGGTATATTCATTACGAATGGTCATTCGAAATTGATAATGCGGAAGGAGATGTCAACGATGGCTGAAATGAAGGTTAAAGGGCTTGATGAATATATCGACAAGCTTGAAAAACTCGGCTCGAAGATGCCTGAAGTTGCAAAAAAGGCTGTCAAGGCAGGAGTGAATCCGTTGGCCGACGAGGTGAGAAAGCAACTTGAGAAGAATTTGAGGGGCTCAGAATACTCAACAGGAGACTTGATTGACAGTCTAGGTATCACGCCTGTGGACGAGGACAAAAACGGAGTCTACAATGCTAAGGTTGGATTTTCGGGGTATGACCGGAAGGGTGTGCCAAACGCATTGAAAGCTAGAGCTATGGAGTCAGGCACATCTCGACAAAGGAAAAAGCCATTTATGCGTCCTGCAGTGAATAGAGCACGAAAGAAAGTACTTGCAGAAATGGGAAGGTCGATTGATGCAGATTTGCGAATCTATTCAAACGATTGAAAGGAGGAATAAACATTGGCTGGAGTAGGATTAGAGTACAATGTATATGCAACATTAACAGAAGATTTTGACGCTGGAACCGTAACATACGGACCTGGGAAACGTGGCCGGAAAATGATAAGAGCTGACATTAAACTCAACTATGCAAAAGCACCTTTGTACGGTGACAATACAACGGTTGAATATGCCCGCGAATTTATCAACGGCGAAATTACGATTAATCAGGATGAACTTACAAGCACTATGAGGAAAGACTTGCTCGGGAATCAAACTAAGTCAGAAAAGCTCGGGGAAAACACATTAGAAGTGATTACTGGAAAAGATGACGACACACCACCTTTTGTTGGCTTTGGGTACATCCAAAGCAAAACTGTGGATAACACCCGTCAGTATAGAGCAATATGGTACAAGAAAGTTCAATTTGGCGAACCGGACGAATCTGCAGAGACAAAAGGTGAATCAATCGTATGGCAGACACCTACGATTGTAGGAAACATCTTAAAGGCTGCTGATGGAGAGTGGAAAGAAGAAATAACAGTGCCAGCGCTTTCAACAGCTATTGCATGGCTGAAGAACAGGGCAAATATAACGTAAAGGAGGTTATGGCGGGGCTTCGGTCTCGCCTGTTTTTTATGAGCAACATAAAAAATCTAGGTGTAAAAATCACATTAGATAGAGAGCGCGAAATGGTGTTTTCGCTGAATGTTTTGGATGCCTGTATTGAAAAATTTGGGG
>JBASIK010000078.1:0-6216 GCA_049654745.1 Bacteroidales bacterium | reverse complement strand
GGATAACGGTTATAAAGGCAAAATACAGTTTGCTCTGGGAATCCGCGATCCAAATCTGTCGGACCAGTCGGGTTCAAACGGTTTCGAATCAGACAATGATGCTGATGGTTCAACGCTTACGCCAGTTACAAAACCGATTTTCTCCAATGTGACACTTTTAGGTCCTTATGCAGTAACAAACTCTCTGCCTGCAAATCATCTGTTCAAGAGGGCCATGCATATAAGAAGGTCTTCACAGCTTTGTGTATACAATTCAATATTTGTCGGTTATCCCAAAGGGCTTATTATTGATGGTACCACAGGAAACAGTCCGACGATGGCCACTAATAATGTACTTCAGATTGAGAAGAGCATTCTTGCAGGGATGACTACCAATTATGAGGTTGCCTCAGGTACCCCTGCAACACCCTATACGATTGCTGAGCTGCAGTCATACTTTGAAGATCCCTCAAGGGGTAATGTCGCAAATGCGACCATACAGGATATTATTGGTTCAAATTTGCTAAATCTTACATCACCCGCATTTATGCCGGCAGCTGGTGCATCTTATCTTATCGGTGCATCATTCAGCAATGCCAACCTGAATAATCAGTTTTTTGAAACCGTAACCTTCAGAGGTGCTTTTGGAACCATTAACTGGACATCAGGTTGGTGCAACTGGGATCCTCAAAATACTGCTTATTAATTGCTTACCAAGATAAAAGAGCGATGATTTTTCTGTAATAGCTCTTTACACCGCCGGTACGAAGTCTCCGTTACACAAAGCGGGGACTTCTTTTTTTAATCATTTTTCCCTAATCCCTGACACTGAATAATTAGATATCCGGAATTTTTTTAACTTTCACATTTAAACAAAACATTAATGCCAGGTAAGACGATTACGTTTATTTTGATGCTGGTTTCTGCTGCCAGTACTGCCATATACTCACAGGTATATCCAAGTCCAAATTATGGAATTAAAAGTCATGAGACCCTTGAGATAAAAAGGATAGAGGTAACCCCGCAGAATACAATAATATATCTCACGATAGAGAATAAAATTACCGGAGGGTATTTTTGCACAGATAAAAGAACCTATCTTATTTATCCTGACGGCACAAGGTTGAGAATGACAAGAGCTTCGGGTATCCCATACTGTCCGGAGTTGCATAAATTTTATTCGGTTGGGGAAAAACTTCATTTTGAACTCATTTTCCCTCCTCTTGCACCTGGAACAAAGTGGATTGATATGGTTGAGCAGTGCGGTGGCAATTGTTACTGGGTTTACGGGATTATGCTGGATGAAGAGCTAAACAGGAAGCTGGATGAGATTTTCAGGATTACTTCTACAGGCAAGCCTGAGGAAAATATACTAGTATTCCGTCGATTTCTGGAGGAAATCGATAGCCTAAACTACGGAATAGAAGGCATGCTTTACTTTAATATAATAAATGCATCCATAGAAGCAGGCGACACAATAGGAGCAGGCGTGTGGTACAAAAGACTTGGTGAGTCAGATGCACCTCGCAAGGATCAATATCTTAGACTTCTGAATGAAAGAGGTATTAAGTTTTAGAGAAAAACCTTAAAGATTATTTTAAATTAACACAAAAGAACATCTCGAAAATAAATAGGCGCCAGAAAATTGCTTCTTCTGGCGCCCGTAGGGTATTAAAAAACTTCTTAAAGTTTACTTATTACCAATTAGAAACTGAAATCAACACCCATGCCTATAACCATAGCATTCTTATGGTAGGTTTCATCGGGCTGGAAGATTATTCCGGCGGGTGACATGTGGTTAATACTTACACGGTCTTTCATATAGAACGAGTAGCTGAAACCTGCATTTAGCAGAATATTATCGGTAATCTTATAAGCACCTCCTGCGCCCAGTGTATGAGTTGCAAGTCCGAATGTCATATCGCTCTGGTACTTGTCGTTGACACCCTTGTTTGCAAATGAATAACCTCCACTAAGCAAAAGTTTTTCCGACAGGCCATATTCAGCACCGAAATTTAAAGACCAACCGTTATGTTTAATTATTTCCTTGTTTGAAATAAATATTGACGGTGTGGTTGATTTGAGATCGTGGTCTATTTTATGGCCATAGTCAGCATTTTTATCGAAGAAATAGTTCAGGCCACATGATAGCCGGAGGTTGTCGGAAGCTGAATAATCGAGTCCGAGTGCCAGCATTGCAGGCATATCAGAAGGTGTGAGAATTCCATCGGGAAACATTGTGATTGGAGTTCCTGTTTCAGTGAAGCCAACAAGGAAATCCTTGGTGGTTTTGTTCTCGAGCTGCATGCTGGTCTTCATCTCATATCTTATAGCGATGTTGAGATTTTCTGATGGTGAGATGTTGACGCTGAAAATTGGCGAAATTCCTGAGCCTGTTTGTTTGACATCAGCTTCCTGATCACCCAATACGGTGGCTGTAGCAGAGTATTTTGCTGCATTTGTAAGGAGGGTTGGAGAAGCTGCAGTAATTGTTCCGCTTATCTGATTGACGGTCATAAGCGGAATATTGGATGAGGGCACTCCCACCACACCTAGAGCAGCATATATTGCCTGCTGTTGCTGTACAGTCATTTGTCCGGCCGCTACTAACTGGGCAATAGTAAAATCACCTCCACCTGCTGAAATGATTGGACTGAGTTGTGTGGGAATAGTTGTAATGGCGGTAAGCTGACTTGCTATTCCATTCAGAATCGCATCAGCCCTCACCCAGTTTGAACCCTACTGGAGTTCAACATCTTTAAGATGGCCTACATACGAGTTGTTTGCAATTACATAACGCAATCCTGCAGCTACAGAGAGCCAGTCGTTTATCTTAAATGATACACCTCCCTGGATTCCGAAATAGACCGATGAGCCTTTCAGATAAGAATCGAGCCGGTACCCTGTAACATTCTGGGAGGCAAGTGCGGGAACCAGGTCAGAGATGCTCAGCTCAAAAGAGGGCAGACCTTCTTTATATTCTGCACCACCCCCTCCGCCAATAGGATTGAAACCTGCCCATATAGCAAGCCGGTCCATCTTATATGCGGCATAGATGCCCGGAAAGATTGGAGCTTTTACATCTCCGGTAAAGAGAGTATCATTCAACCATCTGTAAAAGTTCTCTACTTTCCTTTTCTGAAAAATTGTCTGATTTGAAACTGAAAAGTGAAAACCGTTTTCAAGTTTCAGGAGTCCTGCGGGGTTGTAATATACTGCATCGATGGATGTTGAAGCATTTCTCGACGGCATACGTACCCATGCAGCACTCTGGTTGGTATTGGTCACAAGACCACCGGCAATAAGTATACCGGGTACCACCACAGCAATGAAAAGCGTAAGCAGTTTTTTCATAGATTAAATTTTTAGTTTATCGGTTATTTTCAGTTCACAACCCTGTTCATTATATCCGCAAACTTCAATAATATCAGGTTGCTGGTAATTGAACAGGCGCCGTAAATGTAGAAAAATATTTTGTTTCTGCAATAGTCGAATTATAAAATATTAATTAACAGAACATTAAAATTAAAATAATTTATCTGGTCTAATTTCTATTTACAATATTGAAATCACCTGATAATCCGTACTCTTTAAGGTTGTATTCACTGCCCGGGGGATATGACCTGACGTTTCTCCAGCTCCATGGCGAGGCAATACCTGCCGGGGGATTATTATGATGAGGCCCGAGAAGATTCTTCAGACTGCCGATTACCTTCAACTCTATTCTGTTTTTTCCCGCAGATATGAACGGAGTAATGTCAGCCTCATAAGGAGGAAATGCAATGATACCTGCTTTTTTACCATTGATAAAAACTTCTGAAACAGTTCCTTTCCAATCAGTCACCTTTAAAATGTATTTTCCTCCGGGTGATTCAATGGTGTAATTTTTCGAATAAGTTACGCCCCACGAATAAAACGGCATACCCTGTTTAACCCATGGACCAGTAGTAAGTTCTTTCATTGGTGATGTTATCACCCATCCTTTCCTGGCAGGTTCAACAGAAAAGTCTCCAAGAATATACACAGGTTCTATTTCGGCGTGAACTTTCATAGGTGTAACAGAAAGTGTAAGCCGGTTTTCACCCTCCCTGACAATATTGGCTATATTAAAGACTTTAAATGAACGGTCGAGCCACCATTTATCGAGGTTGGGGCTAATTTCGGTTCCGTTCAGAGTAACCTTCCATAATTCCGGCCTTTCCACCACAGCAAGCAGCGTTGACTTATCCTGCAGGTTTTTTATGATGAATTTGTATGTAACTCTGAAACCTGTACCGCTGCCGAATGTATCTCTTTCGACAATGGCTTTTTTGTACTGCACAGAATGATTCCACGGGTTGCCCGATGCAAATCCGTAATGTTTGAATACTTTATCAGCTACATCATATATATGCATATCAGCCTCTGTTTTGCCTTCCAGTTCCAGATCGCAGAAATCAATCATCAGTGCATTTGGTTCATCTCTTGTAACTGTCACTTTTTCTTCAGATGCAATAACTTTTTCCGTATTCACATTTTCTGGAACAACATCGGGAATTGAAATTCCCCGCGATGGGAAGAACAGCAAAAGACTGCCTGCAGGGGCCAGACTGAAACGTGCTTCAACTTTTTTATCTTTTTTCTCTGCAGGGTAACCTTTTATCTCTCCGTCAATTGTATTGAGTTCAACAGCAGTAACTCCGGGTGCTGTAATAGTTCCCGCGGCGCTAGTTTCAAGGCTTGAATTTGCAAGGAAAACCATTAAACCATCTTTCAGCTCGCGTGTATGATGAACCAATCCTTCTCCTTCGATAGATGTAAACGTAACATCCCTGTTTCCAAGGTGGGTTTTGATCAATTCGTCGTTAAGTGATTCACATTTAACCACATTGTTGGGTGACGAACTTATAAACTCTTTCAGTTCTTCATTTCCGGAGCCATCAACAAGCGAAGGAGATGAGAAAAGCAGTAGTTTACCACCCTCTTTAACAAACTGTCGGAGAAGCGTAAATGTCTTAAGATTAAGATTTTCTGTAAGTGGTGGTATGACAACAGTTTTATATGCACAATTCCCGACGACAAATTTTCCCTTTTTTACCGATCCAAGGTCTTTTATAATGTTTTCAGAACCAAGGTCATATTCCACCTGCTGTTTTTCGAGTTTTGTAATAAACTTCTGAAATGTTTGTCCTATTACATCACGGTAAGGGTCGGGTTTTAGATATGAGTCATACATCCATGTAGTTGTAGTAGGTTCAATCACAAGTATCTCATTGATTTGTCTGCCGGAGGAGAGGGCAAGGGAGAGTCTTGCGTAATGGTTGGCCAGGAGTTTGTAGTTGTTCCACCATGGTTCATGGTAGTCGAATGTTGGCGGGTAGTCATATTTTCTTGCACCTGCCATTGTGAAGAATGTGAGGTGCTGGTTCATCAGGTTCACGCCCAGGGCATACTCCCAGTCGCCGTTGCGTTTCATCTCAGTGAATGTGAGGTCCCAGCCTGAGCCACCGTATGTTTCGCTGAGCTTTCTGTTCCACCCGGCCTGGTTGGCAGCGCTTGCAAGTTCTTTCACTGAACGTACATTTCCAAATTGAGCCGTTGATGAGGTGTCGTTCCACTGGTTGAAGAGCATATCTATTCCAGGAACCTGATGCCATGCATACATCGCCATATTGTCACCTCCATGACGCATATTGGGCCATTCATGTTCCCAGTAGTGACCTGTAAATTTTAATCCTGCACTGTCGCAGTATTCTTTCCATGGCTTTGCCCAGCGGTCGATAAACATTTGAAGCAAAGTGCAGGTATAATTATGCCTTACCTTCTTCCAGTCTCCAGTTTGTTCAAAGAGTGATGGCAGGGCTGTTTTAAGGTCATAGTTCCACATTTTAAGGAATACATCAAAAAGGTCGGGGGTATAACGAATCCCGCCAGATGAATGGATATGTGGTTCATCGGTGAAGGTTCCTGGAATAGTTTTGCCAAACTCTTCTCCTGCAATTTTTTCGTAACCCTGCATTGTAAGTTCAATAAATTTCTGAGTTACACCCGGATAGAGAAGGTCAACATATGAAAAGCCACCGTACCATTCCGATGGGCTATGGAATGTTTTTCTGAAAAGACAATATTTGCCTGTTTTGTCCATCTCTATCTGATAAGAGCTGGTGATATCTGTGAACACTCCATTTTCTTCTTTCAGAATAATAAAGAATTTATCGGCAGTGTCGGGCAGTGTTTCAACACGGGTCATTCTGAGAC
>JBASIK010000077.1:0-3840 GCA_049654745.1 Bacteroidales bacterium | reverse complement strand
GAAGGAAGAGTTTATAAGTATAGAACGCATCGATTTTGAAGAAGATGTTAACACCATAAAGGTTGCTGAAAGAATAATTGAAAATGAAATATTAAGGTACCGTGTTCATAATTATTCCATAAAGGTTGACGGAAAACCCTATCTTATAGAGATCGGCAAAAGCCTTGAAAGCATATCACAGACAGAGCGTAATATACGCAAGGTCATAATGATGTTTATCGTGTTTATAATTTTTATCACTTTTATAACCGATTTACGGTACACTCAGCGTCTGTTAAAACCTCTGGATCTGATAATCAATAAATTAAAAAGCATATCTACACCTTCAACTTTCGACAGAAATGAGATAAAGACCAGCACTGTTGATTTCAGGCAGCTCGACAGGGCATTGATTGAGCTGATGGAAAGGCTCAGTGAACTCTTTACAAAGGAAAAAGAGATAACCGTAAACATCTCGCATGAGCTTATGACTCCTGTTTCTGTTCTCAGAAGCAAGCTTGAGAACCTGCTGATAAAGGAAGGGCTAGATATTGAGGTTGAAGAAAAAATTGAAGAATCGTTGAAGACACTGCAACGTCTGCAGATGCTTATCAACTCACTGCTTATGATAGCCCGTATCGAAAGCCAGCAGTATCTTAAGAACGACACGGTGCAAATAAAAGAAGTGTTGCAGGAAGTGATAAACGAATTAAAACCGATAGCAGAAGACAAAGGAATTTCTGTAAAGAGTGAATTATCTGACCATGCCACACCTGAAACAGTAAACAGGTCTCTTATTTTTTCGATGTTCTACAATGTTGTCAACAATGCAATCAAGAATACTCAGGCGGGAGGAAGCATTAATATTGAACTCATCACAGAGAAAGGCAAACCGGTTGTAAATATTTCCGACACAGGCAGGGGCATGACCCCGGAACAACTTAAAAATCTCTTTTTAAGGTTCAAAAGCCGTGACCATTCAAGTGGCGACGGCACCGGAATAGGTCTTGCAATAGCAAAAACAATTGCCGATTTTCACAACATTAAAATAAATGTCACCTCAGAACCGGGTAAGGGCACAAAATTTTCTTTTATTTTTTCTGAAATTTCATAGAATCTTCATTTTCGGGGTATTAGTTTTGGTTCAGAATTAATTTTTAAACCTTAAAAAATGAAGATTATGAAAAAGTCAATTTTACTTACCGGTTTAGCACTTATGTTAAGTGCAGCACTGATGGCTCAGGCTCAGACCAGAGCACAGTCAGGCACAAGGAACCAGCAGCAGGTTCAGGTTCAATCGCAGGAACAGGTTCAGAACCAGCCTCAGGTTCAATCTCAGGACAGATTGAGGAATCAGACACAGGATCAAAGACGCCAGAGGATTCAGGATCCTTCAACCCACGGGCAGCAGGTAAGCGAGACTGCCAGAACCACCGAATCAGGCCCGGGTAAAGGTGAAGTCGTAAAAGAGGTTGCAAAGAACCAGGGAGAAGCTCAGCAGCTCCAGAACCAGAACAAGATCTCTGCAAAGAACCAGAAAGGTAATATCAACAGGAACGCACGCAGCAATACAGCAAGAAACGCTATGAAAGTTCAGAAATCTGCAGGCACAGGCCGCAAGTAATCATGTACAAAATTGCCAGAAAAAGAAAGCTGTCTTCAATAAGACAGCTTTCTTTTTAAAAACATTATCAAATAAATATATTTTCTTCATCAAAAATTCATTTTCGGTATTTTAATTTTGTGAGAACCTTAAAACTTGTGCGGTATGAAAAAGATATTACCTGTAGTTGCAGCGTTGTCACTGTTGTTAATAGCATGCTCGAAGAACGATGATACACCGGGCAAACTTGTGCTGAAGGTAACTGACTGCCCGTTTCCAATAAAATACGTAGAATCGGCTACAGTTACAATTACAAAAATTGAGATAAGGCAGGCCGGGAATTATCATAAAAGGTATCGTTCGTCCACTTTCCCTGCAGATACGGCTGATCATGAAGGGTATCCGTATATCGTTCTTTCGGAGGATACGATAACCATTGACCTCCTTGATCTTAGGAACGGCGTGACACAGGAACTTCTGAACCTTGAAATTCCGCAGGGTACATACGATCTTATCAGATTACATGTTGCAGAGGCCGGGTTGAAAATAAAAGAACATCTCTCTCCTTTTAATGTAAAAGTTCCGAGCGGCAGGCAAACAGGCATAAAAATCTTCATCAGACCTCCCCTTGTAGTTGAAGGTGGCCTTACCACGGAACTTCTTCTCGACTTTGACCTTTCCAGATCGTTTGTGATGCTGGGTAACATGAATCATCCAATGGGCATTAATGGATTTATTTTCAAACCGGTTATAAGGGCAATCAATCATTCCACGGCCGGAAGGGTTGAAGGAATTGTTTCCGATACTTCAAAAGTAAGATTGGCAAATGCGCATGTATGGCTTAAACAGGACACCGTGATTTCAACTGCATTTACCGACACAACCGGCTATTATGCAATGATTGGTATACCTGCAGGAACATATTCAGTTTATGCTACCAAAGAGAACTACGATACGGTATGCGTTAAAGACGTTAAAGTTACTGCGGCGAACAGATCTGTGGTTAATTTCGCTCTCACTCCCCAATAATCATCAGTAAAGAGCGAAAAGGGGCAAAAAGGGTCAGTATTTCTGACCCTTTTTTAATTTATTTCTTACGTAGGGTGCGAAGAGAATAAGTTTTATCTACATAACAAGTGATGCTGCGCCAAGGATTGTTATGTCGGGGTTAGAGGTAACCATTATTTTTAATTTCTTGAGCGATTCAGGAAACTCAAAATCCTGCAGCGAAGACATCATACTTTTTTCGAAAAGGGAATATGCCTTTGAAATGCTTCCGCCCAGTATGATAGCCTGAGGGTCGTAGGCATATGCAATAATCTTTACGGCGTTACCCATATGATGGCCAAATTCCTCCCATGCCTTAATGGCCTGTGTATCACCCTTGTAAGCTTTTTCAGCCATTTCACGGGCAGTTGTGTTATAAAAAGACTTGAAAAAGTTTCCGCTGACAAAATATTCGAGGGTCTTTCCCATATAGGGCATTGGCCCCACCTCGCCGGCACCGCAATTGGCACCAATAAACAGTTTCCCTTCATTTATTATCCCTGAACCAAGTCCGGTTCCGATAGCAAGTCCTACCACTGGATCATAACCTTTTGCGTTGCCATGCATATATTCTCCCAGAATAAAACAGTTGACATCGTTATTTACATAAACCGGAACACCAAACTCTTTTTCGAGTATATCTTTCAGTTCAACTTTTTTCCACGAGGGAATATGGGTTACATTATATACTATCCCTTTCTGAATGTCAACCACCGAAGGAACACCAATTCCGATGCCTTTCACTTCCGGCCTGAATACCGCCCGTATAAGGCTTATCAGCTGTTCAATCGTATCTGAAACCGATTCTTTATTTATGAGTTCGTGCTGTTTCTGATCCAGTATTTTATCCTCTTTACAGAGGGCCGTACGGATATTTGTTCCGCCAAGATCTACTCCGATTTTCATATTTAAAATTTTAACGGTGTTAAAATAATAAAATCTCATTTAAAACAAAGTGTTTTCACACCCTAAATCTCCCTGGTTTGTATTCACCCCCTAATCCCCCTTTTTTTAATTCACCCCCTAAATCCCCCTGGCAGGGGGACTTATGTATTACTTACAGTGAAATAGTATAACAGGAAAAGAAAAAATTTGGAAACTTATATCAGGATTATTCACCCCCTAATCCCCCTGGGAGGGGGACTTATCCCAGCCTTCCCTCATATATATTCTTCCTAGACCCCCATCCCAGCCTTCCCCCATATATATAC
>JBASIK010000076.1:0-2627 GCA_049654745.1 Bacteroidales bacterium | reverse complement strand
AGAAGGGTAAGCCCTGTACCCATTACGAACAAACCTGTCAGAAACAATCCAAAAGTTCTTGTAAGGGCGGCAGGTATAAAAACAAGACATCCTGCAGCCCTTATCCACAAACCAACAGACATACCGTTTTTGAAGCCTGTTATCTTAAGAATAGGTGTCATTGGCAGTGCCATCACAAAATAAGAAATATAGAATGCGGTGGCAACAAAATATGCCTGAAAATCATTTAGTTCACAGGCTGTCCGCAAAAAAGGAATAAGAATGCCGTTCAGCCAGGTTACAAACCCGAAGATGAAGAAGAACAGACCAATTACCGTTATAGAAAAGATATAATCCTTACGGCTTATTGAATTGGAAGTTGTATTGTTTGCCATGTTTATAATTTTTGTGATTGTCAAAACTAATCTTTTTTCTTATTTGTGCAAATACATTATTATGAAGATTCTTTTTGCAGGCATTTTATATAACATCATAATATCTCTATCTTTGCCGTAAATCTTAAAGATTTTTGAAAACAGGAATATTATGGCTGACAAAAACGAAATAATCGAAAAAATTAAAAGCAAGAAAGCGTTTATTTCCGATATGGACGGTGTTTTATATCACGGAAACAAATTGCTTCCCGGTGTGCCTGAGTTTGTTGACTGGCTTAAACGAGAAGGTAAGAAATTTCTTTTTCTGACTAACTCAAGTGAGAGAACGCCAAAAGAGCTGAAGGCAAAGATGCACAGGCTTGGAATTGAGGTTGATGAGGATGTTTTTTATACGAGTGCTCTTGCTACGGCCAATTTTCTTGCAGGGCAGAAGCCCGGAGGGTCGGCATTTATTATCGGCGAAGCCGGACTGATACACGCATTATACAGCGTAGGATATTCAATGAATAACATAAATCCTGATTATGTAGTGGTAGGAGAAACCAGAAGTTACAACTACGAAAAAATAGAACAGGCTGTTAACCTTGTTCTTCGTGGGGCAAGACTTATAGGGACAAATCCCGATGTTACCGGACCGGTTGAAGGCGGAATAGTCCCTGCTACAAAAGCACTTGTGGCTCCTATCGAACTTGCAACCGGGAAATCAGCGTATTATGTTGGCAAACCCAATCCACTGATGATGCGTATAGCACTCAAAAAACTTGGCTGCAGCAGAGAAGATACAATAATAATAGGAGATAGAATGGATACAGACATAATCGCCGGTATCGAATCAGAAATAGATACATTACTGGTGCTTTCAGGTATAACTACCCTTGAGATGACAGAAAACTTCCCATATCGCCCGGCTTATATCCTGAACGGGGTTTATGAATTGGTCGAATAGTTAATGCTCAACTCTGTTTAGCTTTTTTTCGGGATAAATCCCCAAGGTAACCACCATGATGACGTTTAGCATAATCTTCAACTGTAAAACCTATCTTTTCCATCATCATCACAACTAGAGCATCTCCAATTACAGTCATAACGGTGGTGGAAGTTGTTGGGGTGAGACCGAGAATGCAAACTTCTTTTGGTCTTCCGGTATGAATAACACAATCGGCTTTTTCTGCCAGCGGACTGTCGGGATTACCTGTTATAACAATCAGTGGAATATCTTTATATAAGTTGTCTTTCAATTCCACCACTTCAAGCAATTCCCTGGTTTTACCAGAATTTGAAATTGCCAGAAAAATATCATTCTCCTGTAAGACACCCAGATCTCCATGCTGTGCTTCTGCTGGATGCAGAAAAATGGCAGGCGTACCCGTCGAACTGAATGTTGTGGCAACGTCGTGGGCAATCTGCCCTGCCTTGCCCATCCCGCTCGTTACAAGCTTACCCTTTTTGATATGAACTTGCTTATAAATAAGCTCAATAGCTTTTGAGTAAGAGTCATCTACAGGAATATTAAGTATAGCTGCTGCTTCAGCTTCAAATATCTTTCTTATTTTATCATTCATAAAACCCGGAAATTAAACAGCCAAAGTTATCAAAAATCAGTCCTGTGTCAAATATTAATAAGTTTTTTGGCATTTCAGATTTTTGTATGCAAAGATTTCTATTTTTGTGATACGACTTTGTTAACTATTTCACAAAAATATTATTCAACCATTCCTTTTATATGCTCAGATTAAGAGACTCTTCAGGAATAAGTTCACAGCCGTATATTGTCACAACTGCATTTTTAGCCATGATGGCTATTGTCGGTTTTGCATTGTACGGATTACCTTTTTTCTACGATCAATGGATTGACACATTCGGATGGTCGAGGGTTACAGTTACCTCTGGCAATGCATTCAGCAAACTTCTTGTTGCCCCGTTATTCGGATTTATAGCCGGGTGGATAATTGATAAATATGGTCCGCGACGGATTATGCTTGCAGGCATTCTTATGGCAGGAGGTGCTCTGATAGGACTTGGACTTATGAATGCCCTCTGGATGTTTTACTTTTTCTATTTTTTCAATGCTCTTGGATATATTTTCGGAGGGCCTTTGCCCTGCCAGGTATTAATCTCAAGATGGTTCGGTAAAAACAGAGGCAAAGCTATGGGGATAGCTTATATTGGAATAGGAACAGGCGGATTTATTGTTTTCCAGATAGCTGCTTACCTTATTAATAACCTTGGCTGGAGATTGGCTCTTATATGTAT
>JBASIK010000075.1:0-14585 GCA_049654745.1 Bacteroidales bacterium | reverse complement strand
TCAAAGGTTGCCTGCGAAACATTTGTAACTACCGGGCTGGTTGTCTGTGGCGGTGAAGTACGAACTGAAGGATGGGTTGATGTTCAGGAAACTGTCAGAAGAGTATTAAGGGAAATAGGCTATACCAAAGCCGAATACCGGTTCGATTGTGATTCCTGCGGAGTAATCTCCACCATACACGAACAGTCGCCCGATATCAGACAGGGCGTGGTAAAGGAAAAGCCTGAAGAACAGGGAGCCGGCGACCAGGGAATGATGTTCGGCTATGCATGCCGCGAAATGGATAATTTCATGCCAATGAGTATCCAGCTGGCACACATGCTTCTGAAGGAACTGGCAGCCATAAGAAAAGAGGGGAAAGTGATGACCTATCTGAGACCCGACAGTAAATCACAGGTTACAATTGAATATGAAGATAACGGGGAACCCCTCAGAATTGATACAATAATATTAAGCACCCAGCATGATGAATTTGTTCTGCCAAAGAATAAATCAAAAGAGGCTGTGAAAGAAGCTGAAAAGGCAATGCAGACTCAAATCAAAAATGATATTCTGAATATCTTAATCCCGAGGGTTAAGAAGCAACTGCCTGAAAGAGTAAGCAAACTTTTTAAGGGCGATTTCAAACTTTATGTAAACCCCACAGGAAAATTTATTATAGGTGGACCTCACGGCGACACAGGCCTCACAGGCCGTAAAATTATTGTCGACACCTACGGAGGGCATGGAGCGCATGGCGGCGGCGCATTCTCAGGTAAAGATTCATCGAAGGTCGACCGTTCAGCAGCATACGCAGCAAGACACATCGCAAAAAATATGGTTGCCGCAGGTGTATGCGACCGAGTATTGATCCAGGTAGCCTATGCAATAGGCATTGCTGAGCCTGTTGGACTTTACGTCAACACCTATGGTACAGCTAAAGTTAAAAATGCAAAGGGTAATATACTCACCGACGGTGAGATAGCCAGGAGAATACAAAAACTCTTCGACCTTCGTCCCTACGCCATTGTCGAAAGGTTCGGTCTGAAAGATCCTGTCTTTTTCCCCACAGCAGCATATGGTCATTTCGGGCGGGAACCTTATACAGCAGAAGTTGAAGTTTATTACAAGGTTCCCGGATGTAAACCGGCTATTGTGAATAACAATGGGAAAAAAATTTATCGCAAAACTGTCGAGTTCTTTGCATGGGAAAAACTTGACTACGTAGATAAAATCAAGGAAGAATTCAAGATCAGGTAACAGGAATCATAAAAATAACAGGTTAAACTTATTAATGAATATTCTTGATGAAATAAAAACCCGTGTTCTGTTGTGCGACGGTGCATGGGGCACATTGCTACAACAGAAGGGGCTCCAGCCCGGTGAATGCCCGGAATTATGGAATCTTACGAGACGGGATGATGTGTTAGATATTGCCCGCAGTTATATCGAGGCAGGAGCAGACATAATTGAAACAAACAGTTTTGGAGGAAGCAGAATAAAACTCTCACAGTATGGGCTGGGCGATAAAGCATCTTTAATAAATGAAACTGCTGCATCAATTTCGCGCGAAGCAGCCGGACCAGATCGGCACGTTGCCGGTTCAATAGGTCCTACAGGAAAAATCCTGATGACAGGTGATATCACTGCCGATGAACTGTATGAAGCCTTCAGCGAACAGGCAACAGCACTCGAAAAAGGGGGAGCCGATATCATAATAATCGAAACGATGAGCGATGCCGAAGAAGCTGCTATCGCTGTAAAAGCTGCAAAAGAAAATACCCACTGCACAGTAATAGCTACCATGACCTTCAACCCGGCACCAGATGGAACATATTATACAATCATGGGCGTTACCCCTGCCGATATGATAAGAATACTCCGAGAGGCAGGTGCAGATATAATAGGCTCAAACTGCGGAAATGGCACGGAAGTGCTAACAGGTGTGGCACGTGCTATAAGGGAAGCCGACCGCGAAGTTCCTCTCATTATCCAGCCTAATGCGGGTGTGCCACAACTTATTGATGGTAAGACAATCTTTCCCGAATCACCCGAAATTATGTCTTCATTCGTACCTGAACTGGTAAACCTTGGAGTAAACATAATCGGTGGCTGCTGCGGCACAACACCCGAACATATTAAAGCAATAGCCAGAAAACTGGGCAGGTAAACATCTACTTGCTTATAAGCCTGAATAACTTACCAACACGAAGGGGATAATAAAGCAATGCTTTAAGTGTATTATTTACACCATATCTGACCTTCATGAAAGTCAGAGAAGGAAAGATGTCACCTAAAACAAACAGAATCTTGCGGTGTATACCCGGAATGTCACGTATCATCCTCCGGTATACCTTCCCGGGATTCACAGGTTTATTCCCTTTCGGACTTTTAAGAAAGAAAATAAATCTGTTTATAGAATCAGGATTGAACCTCCTGCTTGTAAATTCATTCAGCCAATCGGGAAATTCAAGACCCCATAAATCTCTTAAAGGCTCAAGCTTCCATGCAAGAATTTTTGTCAAACCTGCTTCTTTTGCATCCTCAAGAAGCTTATAACTGAATATCTCACTCCCATATTTTTCCGCCATCAGAACAAGATCCGCATAAAGCCTGAGTTGTGATTCGTCGTTCAGCTCGTGAAAATAAAGATGCCTTATGAGATAAAGGAAAAAAAGCCCCGGATCCGGGACATAAGCGGTTTCCCGTTCGACTCTTATCTCCCTTGCCGTCTCAATTACTTTTGAGGTCAAATTATTCTTCTTACCCGGGAAAAGCTCAAGGTGAATATCAACCGAGAGGCCATTTTTCATAAGTGTAGGAAGATGTTTTCCCGTCCATTCCATTATAGGTTTATGAAAACCTGATTTTACGGGCAAGGAATCATAGCCGTTATGCAGGAGAATATCTCTTGCTTTCAGGAAATCGCGCCTGCTTATCAGCAGGTCTATATCAGTCATCTGGCGCAGGCCTGAGTTTCCGTATAAAGTCAGTTCAAGGGCAAGACCTTTAAGAAGAACAACTTTTATACCTGCCCTGTTAAGCAAAGATATTACTTCTTCAGCTCCAGTCAGATGAAAGGCATTTCTGGTAACGCTTAACAGAAATGAAGAATGGAGCACAGAGGCATTCTTTTCAGGGAGATAGTTCAACAGTTCAAGCTTTTCAAGATTGTGCCACACAAGTGCGGCTATTCCATGCTCCATAGTAAGATTCGTGAAATAATCCCAGTCGTTCGTTAATCTAACAAGTTCACTAATTCTGCCACAAAGTTTCTCATCAAATGAAAGGCGGCAAAGACCCATGAGCAATATTTCCTCATCCCTTATATCAAGAAGCCTGTTCCCCATCTCCTAGCATATTTTTCTGCCTTGTATACATGTTATAATACAATCCTTTTTTCATCATCAATTCAGTGTGTGTTCCATTTTCTGCTATTTTGCCGCCCTCCAGGACAACTACCCTGTCGGCTAGCCTGACACTCGTGAAGCGGTGACTTATAAGCAGCACGGTCTGCCCTTTGACTATTTCTCTGAAACGGCTGAAAATCTCATATTCCGATTCCGAATCAATAGCACTTGAAGGCTCATCGAGTATCATCACTGATGCATCACGGTAAATGGTCCGGGCCAGAGCAATCTTCTGCCATTCACCCCAGCTCAATTCACGACTCTCGTCAAACAGAGGTCCAATCTGTGTATCATAACCTCCGGGCAGGGATTCAATCAATGAGTGTATACCTGCCGACATTGCAGCAAGCTTCATCCTTTCCTCCTGCCTCCCTGCTTCTATGTTTCCAAGTAAAATGTTCTCCCCCGCACTCAGATTGTACAGCATGAAATCCTGAAAAAGTACCGAAAACTGTTTTCTGTATTCCTCTGGCTTAAAATTCCTTATATTTTTTCCGTCAAAAAATACAGCCCCACTATCAGGGTCGTAAAGTCTGCAAAGTATTCGCACCAGAGTACTTTTACCGGAGCCATTCGAACCAACAAGCGCAACAATCTCCCCTTTCTTTAGTGTCAGATTGACATCTCTCAGCGCCGGAGAATTATTACCGGGATATGTAAAAGTTACATTTTCAAATCTTATTTCCTTTTGAAGCGGAGTTACTTCAGAAACCGGCTCTTCTTCTTTTATTTTTTCTTTCAGCATCAAAAATTCAAAGATGTCACCGGTAAACAATGAATCTTCATAAAGACCCGCTACCGAACTCAGGATATCTCTTATATATATCAACCCCTGTCTGAAGGCCAGTATGAGCATTGCCATATTTCCGAGCGTAATTTCCCCGCTTATCGTCTGACGTGCAATAACATAAAGCACGATAAAAAGTGCTGATGCCTTAATTACGCCTGAAACTGTTTCGATAGCAGTTCTCTTGCGTAAAATGTCTATTTCTTTTTCTTTATATTGTCTGAACGACTCTTTGAAATGAGAGATAAAATAATCACCGAGTCCAAATAGCCTTATTTCCCTCGATGGCCGGTCTCCTGTCAGCAACCAGTTGAAATATCCTGCTTTCCTCTCCTCGGGCGTCAGTTCCTTTCTGAAGTAATAAAGAACTGAAGCATAATGAAGCCTCATCAATATGCCGGGAATGTTTACAATCACTAGCAACAGGGCTATCCACCAGTTCAAAGTAAAAAGAAGGCTGGCCATTAGAATAAGTGAAATAATCCCCCTGAACAGAGCAACGAAGTTGTTGAGTATGTTATTCGGTCGCCAGGTAGCTTCTCTGACTGCCCTCGACAATTTATCAAAATAAGAAGGATTTTCGAAATTAATCAGATCCAGAGCTGTGGCTTTTGAATGCAAAAGCTTATACATGTATTCCTCAAGACGGTACGACTGCTTTTTCCTTATATAATTCCCTATTTCTGACGACATCTCATCAATCAAAAATACAACTATAACAGCTGTAATTGAATAGACAATTCGGGCAGTAGATACCTCTCCGCCTGATGAAACACCCTGGGTTATCGTATCAATCAGGCTTCTTATGAGGAACAGCAGAACAAGAGGAATAAAACTTCTGAGCAAAGAGACTGCAACATTTGCTGCAGTCCACCCCGGAGCACTCTCCCTCACAAGCTTTACTGACTCAAAAAGAAGTCTTAAATTTTTCATCAGCCCAGATGTCAGCTTATTATTTTATTTTTCAGATTCTTGAATCTGCCGGCAATATGTATCATAATCACTCTCAAACGATTAAGGAAATAATTTGGCTTCTTTGAAAATTCAGCAGGCAACCGGGCAAAACCTTCCAACCCGGTGACTCTGCCGGGTATCATATTGATTGTTACAGGTGCATCAGGGAAAGGATTGCTGTCGCCACGTGCAATATATTTCTTTTTTCCTCCCTCGTCAATAATTTCAACAATCCGGTGCACAACTATTCCCCTGTCCTTCTTTATTGCAACAATTTCGCCCTTCTGAGGCAGACCTTTTAATCTGATAGGTTCAATCATGATTACCATTCCAGGTTTTATGGTGGGATACATGCTGTATCCGTGAGCTTTGATCCTTATTGTCTTCCCCTCCGCAAGGAGCGAAACGCTCATGTTCCTTAATTCATCTATATGTTTTCTGTGAATGCTCATGGTCCAGTATAAAATTAATTGCTGAAGGTTCAGGTTTGAAATAAAACCGGAAAACCCTGATTTTTTCGCACATATCTGTTATAGCGTTAACAAGATTACCAGTTATATTCTTGTCCCAGTTGTGCTGAATACAGTTTGCAAGCACCTGGCTCACTGCCTGTACACCGCTCAATGGCTCAATTCTATTTTCCATACCGTGCTCAATTAGAAATATTGCGCTGAGCGGTGCTTCAAGAGGTTTGTCATTATCATATACAGGAGTATTATAGAAACGGTACTCACCATTCATCCTTCTGATTATAAGTCTGTCGTCGTGGATCACCCTGGCGCCGGCTTCATGCCACAAACGTGCAATTGTTGATTTTCCTTTCCCCGACACCCCGCTGAAAATATAGCCTCTATCTTCAAAACCGACTCCTGAAGCATGAATCATGATATCGTTGCTTATTACAGTAAGATAATAAAGCAGAAGTCCGTCGAGCGGATAAGCCAGCGGATCAATCTTCCCTCCCTTACCTTCAATCCAGAGCTCCCAGACATCCGACTGCAGCGAAAAAATAAGAGTACCTCTATCCTGCAACTCTTCAAGCGGGAATATGGTACAGATGTAGAGCCTCCCCTCTTTATCACGGTAAACATCCCAGAACTCCTCACTCCTTATAAAAGTTTTTCCCTCTCTCTCCCCGGCAAAAGGAGCATGAAAAACCCTTTCTGCTCCAGCAGGCAGAATAAATTGTCCGGTGTGAACTCTTATCAAAATATCATGTTTATTACTCTGCACCCGACTTCCTTCAAATCTTGCCGAAGGCCCAAGGTACGGTCCATCGGGAGCAGATTTTACCCTTATATTATATCCTGCAATATTCAGGCAGTATTCTCTCATCTACAATTTATTGTGTCACATAAGAATCCGGGAAGAAATCTAAATTCTCACATTTTGATGATCAGATATTCTTTCATCGTGCTCAAAAAACCCAGTACATCTTTAGTTGCAGTATCTCTGTCGATTTCAAATTCGTCCACGACAAGCCGGATAATCTCTTCAACACTTTTTTCGCCGTCAATCTGTTCCCATATGAAAGCCCCTGTTTCATTAAGGGTGAATATACTGTCCATATCTGCAATATTGTCTGTTACCGGGACAATAATATATTCATTTCCAGTCTTGCGTGTCACAACCGATGGAGAACGGGAAGGTATCTGATTAAGTAATTCCATAAAATTTCAATATATGTCAAATTTATGAATTTTAACCTTTGGTAATTCTTACCTTTGCAAAAACCATAAAAATGGCTAAACGTAAAAAAGGCGAAGGGAAAAAATCTCTCTCCTCTGCTGAGCTTGAGGAACTTGTAAAAGGTGTTCTGAACAATTACGCAGGACAATCATTTAATTACAAGCAGATAGCTAAAAAGCTGAATATAAGCGATGAGCATCAACGAAAACAAATAATTGGCATTTTATCATCCCTGGCTTCAAAGGGACTTATTAAAGAAACACGCCGTGGCCGATACCTGGTGAAAGCCGGAAAAGGATATATTACCGGTACTGTAGAGCTTACAAGAATGGGATATGGCTTTGTTATTTCCGACGAAATAGATGATGATGTGTTTGTTTCGTCCAGAAATCTGAGGACAGCTCTTCATGGCGACAAAGTGAAAGTTAGACTATATGCCCGGAGAAAAGGAACAAGACCCGAAGGAGAGGTAGTGGCCATACTTGAAAGGGCAAAATCAACATTTGTCGGAACTGTAGAGATAGTTTCCAACATGGCTTTCCTTATTCCCGATAATAAGAATATGCCCTTTGATATTTTCATCCCGAAATCAAAAATCAATGGTGCCAAACAGGGGCAGAAAGCAGTTGCAAGGGTTATAGAATGGGATTCGAGGGCTAAAAATCCGGTTGGCGAGATAGTTGAAGTGCTTGGTTATCCTGGTGAACATGAAACTGAAATACACGCAATACTTGCCGAGTTCGAACTCCCTTATGATTTCCCGCCGGAAGTTGAAAAAGAAGCAGAGAAAATTCCTGATACCATTACCGGGGAAGATCTTAAAGGGCGTCGCGACTTCAGGGATGTCCCAACTTTTACGATAGATCCTGCAGATGCACGCGACTTTGATGATGCTATATCCCTGCGCAGGCTTGATAACGGCAACTGGGAAGTGGGTGTACATATTGCCGACGTAACATATTATGTAAAACCTGGTACACTCCTCGACCAGGAAGCCAGGCAGAGAGCAACATCGGTATATCTTGTCGACAGAGTCGTTCCGATGCTCCCTGAAAAGTTATCAAACCATGTATGTTCTCTTAATCCGTATGAAGATAAACTGACTTTCTCAGTTGTAATGGAGATGAACGATAATGCAGAAGTTCTGTCGGAATGGTTTGGAAGGACGGTCATAAGATCCGACCGGAGGTTCTCATACGGAGAAGCCCAGAAGATTATCGACACCGGAGAAGGTGATATGAAAGAGCAGCTCCTGGTACTCAACCGCCTTGCCCAGATCCTGAGGAAAAACCGTTTTGCCGCCGGTTCATTCTTCTTTGAACGCGTTGAGGTTCAGTTCGACCTCGATGAACATGGTAAACCCCTTGCAATAAAGTTCAGGGATATGGGAACTGCCAACCAGCTGATAGAAGAATTTATGCTCCTTGCCAACAGAAGGGTTGCTGAATTCGTGGGTAAAAAATTAAAAGGGAAAACATTTGTTTACCGTATTCACGACAAGCCTGATCCGGAAAAACTCGATTCATTCGTCCATTTCATCCAGCGATTCGGATATAAACTCGAAGTAAATAATATCAATAACCTTCCGAAAGCCATGAACAAACTGCTCAATCAGGCAGAGGGAACAAACGAACAGAACATAATTGAAACCCTTGCAATACGTTCAATGGCCAAAGCTGTCTATTCTACCGATAATATAGGGCATTACGGCCTATCTTTCAGGTACTATACCCACTTTACCTCCCCTATAAGACGCTACCCTGATATTATGGTTCACCGCCTCCTTGCAATGTACCTCAATAAGGAAAATCCCGGAGGAAAAGAAAAATACGAAAAACTGTGTGAACATTCCTCTAAAATGGAACGTGTCGCAATGGAAGCAGAAAGAGCCTCAATTAAATACAAACAGGTAGAGTTTATGGCGGATAAGATAGGTAAAGTCTTCGAAGGTGTCATTTCTGGAGTAACGGAATGGGGCATCTACGTTGAAATTATTGAGAATCAATGTGAAGGCATGATTCATATCCGCGATCTCGATGATGATTACTACGAATACGACGAAAGCAATTATTGTATAAGGGGCAGATATACAAAAAAGGAATACAGGCTTGGCGACAGGGTAAAGGTTGAAGTTGTAAAGGCCGATATCCAGAAAAAACAGCTTGATTACCGGCTTGCCTGATCTTCTTCAATTAGCCTTAAAAGTTCATCAATAGCTTTGTCTTCACTGACATTTTTCAAAACCGGCTCCGTACCTTTATATATGTGAACTTTCCCTTCCGAGGCTCCCACATATCCCCAATCGGCACCAGCCATCTCACCTGGACCGTTTACCACACAACCCATCACAGCAATTTTCAGCCCCCGGAGATAAGAAGTCTTTTCTTTAACTTTTCTAAGAACCTCCTGCAGGTTGAACTTTGTCCTCCCGCAGGTGGGACAGGAAATATATATGTTTCGTGTAATTCTTGTACCTGTGCATTGAAGAATGGAAAAGCACAGCGAATTAATTATGCCTGAATTAGCAACTGCCAGTGAGGTAATTGAAATACCGGATACATTCCTGTCATTCAAATAACCGCCAAGCACTGCTGGTGCTTTTATACGTAATTCTTCAATAGATTCATTTTCAAAAACCGGATTCAGAATTATGCTGAAATTAAGGTTTCTGCTTGATAAACTCCTTAGAAATTCATCAGGAGCAAACATGTTCATCGAAACTCTATACGTAAAAACAAGAACTGCCGTCGAGGGATCAATTTTTGAAAGAAGTGAAATATCTGTACGGGGCTCTGTAAAAATCACATTCAGATCGGGTGAGGCTGACTCCCTGCCTGGCCATGTGTCGGGAGAAAAAACAGGATAAAGGTTTTCCCTGCTTCTGTTTTTCATCCATATTTTAAACGGAACTGCCACACATGCTGAAGAAGGGATTATTTCAGGTACCTGGGAAGCGATAATCAGATCAGGTGTATTGTCCCCTCCAGTTATTTCTTCTTTTGATTCATCAACAGTGAATCCTGCTTCCCTGAATGAGGCTATATTAAGTTTTTCATAACGGGTCATATTTAGCATCACTATGGGGCCGTTGACTTTTCGCAGTGGAGATGGCCGTAGTGGTGCAGTTCTGAAGGCAGGCGTATACTTAACCCTGGAGTCTGAAACACCCCGGGGAAGAAACCCTGCGAGCATCTTTGCAACGGGGATCTCTTTCTCGGGCTCCTCAGTAAGGGAAACCCTTATTGTATCCCCTATTCCTTCAGCAAGGAGTGTTCCGATGCCAGCCGCAGACCGTACCCTGCCGTCTTCACCCTCACCAGCTTCCGTAACTCCCAGATGCAGAGGATAATAATATCCTTCCTGCTGCATCATCTTTACCAGCAACCTATTGGCTTCAATCATTACAGATGTGTCGGACGATTTCATCGAAATTACCAGCCGGTGAAAATTCTCAGCCCTGAAAATCTTTATGAATTCAATTGCCGAATAAACCATCCCCTGCGGTGTATTTCCATACCGCTCAATTATTCTAGCCGAAAGTGAACCATGATTAACTCCAACACGGATGGCGGTGTTGTTTCTGTGACATATATTTATCAGTGGAAGCAGTCTTGTATGTATTCTTTCAAGCTCTTCTTCGTATTCTGAGTCCGAAAGAATTTTACCTGAGGATGAACGCCTGTCAGCATAATTACCAGGATTAATTCTCACTTTTTCAACAATTTCTGCAGCCACCTCAGCAGCAGCCGGATTGAAATGAATATCTGCAATAAGCGGTGTGTTATAGCCGGCTTTTAAGAGCTCCTTTTTGATATTTTCAAGATTCCGGGCTTCTTTTGTTCCCTGTGCGGCGAGCCTTACAAAATCAGCTCCCGCTTCTATTATTCTTATACATTGGGCAATCGAAGCCTCAGTGTCGAGGGTATCGGTATTTGTCATCGACTGTATTCGGATGGGATAATCTCCCCCAAGCGGAACAGAACCTACAAAAACTACAGAAGAACGGTATAGCTTCACCTCATTATCCATCCTGACCTGTCTTTATTCAAACTCCCATTCCGCACCATCTTTCAAATCCCTCACCGTTATCCCCAGCCGGCTCAGTTCCTCCCTTATTTTGTCAGATGTGGCAAAATCCTTCTTCTGCCTTGCCTCATGCCTTATATCAAGAATGAGTTTCATCAACCCGCTTACAATTTTCTCATTACCTCTGCCTGCCGACTCATCAATGAGTCCTAAAATATCTTTTACAAAAACCGAAAAGAGCTCTTTCATCTTTGCAATGTCGGAGGCACTCATTTTTTCTGTGCCTTCTCTGGCTGAGTTTATCAGCTTTACCGCTTCAAATAGTTGTGCCAGAAGGACAGGACTGTTCAGGTCGTCATCAAGTGCCTCATAGCACTTTGCTTTTATTTCATCAATATTTACTGTGGACTCCGTTGAAGGTTTAAGCCTGTCCAGTGTAATAGAGGCTTTCATCAGCCTTTCAAGTCCCTTTTCTGCACCTTTCAGTGCTTCATTTGAAAAATCGAGCGTGCTGCGGTAATGTGCCTGAAGAATAAAGAACCTTACTGTCATGGGGCTGTAAGGCTGTTCAAGCAGAGGATGTTTCCCACTGAAAACTTCATCGAGTGTAATGAAATTGCCAAGCGATCTTGCCATCTTCTGTCCATTGATGGTAATCATGTTGTTATGAATCCAGTACCTTACCGACTCTTTCCCCAGTGCAGCAGTCGACTGTGCTATTTCACACTCATGGTGCGGAAACATAAGGTCCATGCCTCCACCGTGAATATCAAACACCTCACCAAGATATTTTATGCTCATCGTTGAACATTCAAGGTGCCACCCCGGATAGCCTTCACTCCATTGCGAAGGCCATTTCATAATATGCCCCGGATCAGCCTTCTTCCACAGGGCAAAATCAAACGGACTTCTTTTATCTTCCCTCCCTTCCAGCTCGCGTGTATCCTGCATAAGCTCATCCAGAACACGACCTGAAAGTTTTCCGTAATTAAACTGTTTATTGTACTTAACCACATCAAAATAGACAGAGCCATTAGCTTCATAGGCAAAACCCGATTGCAACAGTCTCTTTATAAATTCCTGCTGTTCAATTATATGTCCGGTGGCACGCGGCTCAATTGACGGTGGAAGGGTATTCAACTGGCTCATATTCCGGTGATAGGTGTTCATGTATTTCTGAACCACCTCCATAGGCTCAAGCTTTTCCTTTTTAGCCTGTCTGATAATCTTGTCCTCACCTTCATCTGCTTCTTCATCCTGCAGATGACCAACATCGGTAATGTTTCTTACGTATCTGACCCTGTACCCGAGATGCAGAAGATACCTGTAAAGAAGATCAAAAACTATTGCAGGCCGTGCATGGCCAAGATGTGCATCACTGTAAACCGTGGGTCCGCAAACATACATTCCGACAAAAGGCGGGTTTAATGGTTCAAACTTCTCTTTCCTGCGGGTTAAACTGTTATATATGCTGAAATTGTTCTGCATCAGAAAGGTTTTTTTATTATGGCAAAAGTAGGAATATTTTAACAAACGAAACTGCCACAATGTTTTGTTTAAGAATATTAAGTTGAGAAGAAAAATTCTTAAACAACAATAATTTTTTTGCGGTTTTAAAAATGTTTTTTTACTTTTGCCAGCGTTAATCAAATATTCTTTCTTTTCAAAGGGTGTTTGATTTTATTAAGAAGGGTGGAGAGATTAGGCTCTATGAAACCCTGGCAACCCATTCCGACCTGTCGGGAGAAGGTGCCAATACCTAATCCCGGTTTACCGGGAGATGATAAAATAAAACACAGAAAACCATGAACTCAATTCATCTGACTCACAACAACTTCACAATGCCGCTCATGCCTATGTGCATGCGCCGGTAGAGATCCTTCATGCCATAAAGCCACTTAAAAGAGTGAACAGGATCTCCTGAACAGAGATTTATTACTTTTATTATCTCAAACATTTATTAATCCCAATCAAAACAATTATGGAAACACATAAATTAAAATTCGAAACTTTACAGATACATGCCGGACATACTCCTGACAGAGAGACATTATCGAGGGCAGTACCTATTTACCAGACCACTTCGTATGTATTCAGGGATGCGCAGCATGCAGCAAATCTTTTTGACCTGAAAGAAGAAGGTTATATTTATTCGAGAATAAATAATCCGACAAATGAGATTTTTGAAAGACGTGTTGCAGCACTCGAAGGTGGTGTTGGTGCACTTGCGGTGTCATCAGGCCATGCAGCTCAGTTCATTGCACTTACTACAATTGTACAACCTGGAGAAAACATCGTAAGTTCTCCTTTTCTTTACGGTGGGACATTCAACCAGTTCAGGGTTACCCTGCCTGGCTTCGGCATTGAAGTTCGCATTGCACCCGACCTTGAGCCTGAGTCATTTGAAAAGCTTATCGACGATAAAACAAGGGTAATCTATACCGAAACAATAGGCAATCCGGCGTTCAATATACCCGATTTTGAGGCGCTGGCAGCACTCGCCCGAAAACATGGCATTGTATTTATGGTGGATAACACTTTCGGTGCATGCGGATACCTGTTCCGTCCTGCTGAGTATGGTGCTAATATTATAGTCCACTCAGCAACAAAATGGATTGGAGGTCATGGAACCAGCATAGGAGGTGTGATTGTTGATGCCGGAAATTTCGACTGGACAAATCCCGGGTACCGTACTTTCAATGAACCATCAGAAGGTTATCACGGACTCATTTTTAGCAAGGTCTTTTCACCCGGCTCAGAGTTTGGTAATATAGCATTTATTACCAAAGCAAGGGTCGAAGGGCTAAGAGATATTGGTCCCTCAATGAGCCCTTTCAATGCTTTTCTGCTGCTACTCGGTCTGGAAACACTCTCCATCAGAATGGACAGGCATGTTGAAAATACACTAGCGCTTGCCAAATGGCTCGAATCCAATCCTTATGTTGAAAAGGTAAATTATCCCGGGCTCCAGAGCAGTCCTTATTATTCTCTGGCAATGAAATACCTGCCACGAGGTGCTGGTGCTGTGCTGAGTTTTGTGTTAAAAGCCAATCGTGAGAAAGCTTCAAAACTAGTTGAACACCTTAAGCTGGTAAGCCATCTTGCTAATGTGGGGGACGCAAAAACACTCATAATACAGCCATCTGTAACAACCCACCGGCAGCTTTCGGAAGAAGACCAGAAAAAAGCAGGAATTGAACCCGGACTATTCAGGGTTTCGGTGGGACTCGAACATATTGATGATATAATTGAAGATTTTGACCAGGCAATCAGAAAAACTATTGCATGAAAATTCTTATACACAGGGAACCATTCACTACCGAGACAGGCTACACATTCAGTGGTCTTGAAATAGCCTATGATACCTGGGGCAAGCTTAACGAAGGTGCTGATAATGTCATCTGGGTATGCCATGCATTAACTGCAAATTCTGATGTTACAGCATGGTGGCCCGGTATGGTCGGTGAAGGACTTGCTTTTGATACCAAAAAATATTTTACCGTTTGCGTAAATATTTTGGGTTCCTGCTACGGTACTACAGGTCCTCTTTCAATAAATCCTGCCACAGGCGAACCGTGGTTTAACGATTTTCCCCTTATCACAGTCAGGGACCTTGTTATGGTTCACGAAATAGTGCGTAAACATCTCGGTATTAAGCAAATACATACCATTATCGGGGCAAGCATTGGAGGTTATCAGGCTCTTGAATACTCTATAATGTTTCCCGACCTGATTAAAAA
>JBASIK010000074.1:0-3019 GCA_049654745.1 Bacteroidales bacterium | reverse complement strand
AAACAATGGGGCAGAGTGTCTCAAGGGGATATTCCCTTTTTCTCTTCCTTCTGTAACATTCAGCACTGACTTGAGATAAAAATGTCTCATAATATTTAAATAGACGTTTGCCGAAAAACCATAAACTTTGGCATAACTGGCATTTACAATTGCCTCTACCTTGCTTAATTGCCCCTGATACATAATTGAGTCTTCACCGTTGAAAAGAAAATCGTGCCTGACCATTGCATTATTCAGCCATGTGAAAAAGCCCGATAGTTCGACATGCAATAATTTTCCGAAGTCTTTTTCAATTTCTGCGTCAATATTGTAAGCATATTCCGGTTTTAAATCCGGATTAGGCACAACCACTATTCCAGGTGCAGAATCAAATACTTTTCCGGCGTCATCAAGATTGGGGGCCCTGAATCCTGTTGAAGCATTAATGCTAAGGCGTGTTTTTTGGCCCGGTTTGATCACAACGCCGGCTGAGCCTGTAAGTGCACCGTTTGAAATATCAATTCTGGTAAATGGGAAATTATAGAATGAGTTATCAGTGATAGTTGAATTCAGTGTAACATAATTATACCGCAATCCTGAGCTGAATATTGTGCGGTCTGATAAATTTATTCTGTATCCTGCATATGCAGAATAACTGTTGTATCTGTTCTTTCCATTCGGATACCTGGACCCTGCCGGGGTCGTTTCAACAGTTAAAATATTTCTTAACCATGCCTCAGATTTTATGTTGTTGGTAACAAGCTCCAACCCGTAATATAACAAGCTTTTTCCTGAGGAACTCCTTCTGTCAAAATCGAGGTTGAGAGAAAATATCTTGACCTTTTCGAACTGCTCATTTATGTTATATTTCCCGAATGCTCTGTCGTGGCGACTTTCGCGGTAGTTCTGATAAGCTGCTGTAAGTTTCAGCTGGTTAAATAAAATATTTGGGCTGGAATAACTTACCTGAAGATTATTCATCATCCATACCTGGGGTCCATAATACCACTCCCCGTACCTGAGAGTGCCCGATTTGTACTGAATAAGTCTATCATATCGGGGCACATTAGAAAGGGCTGAAAAATGATTTGAGAAAACAACATCAAGGTTGTTGGAAAATCTGTATCTGAATTTGCCGGTTGTATTCAGCTGGCTGTAACCCGAAGGAATCTGAACATCGGGATCAGAATTTTTGATGATAGTATCCTTATTGTTAATGTACATGGCATATTCAGGCCTTATATATTCAGGGTGTTTATGCGAACCCATCCTGAGGTCATCGAAACTTGAGTATGATATGGCAACATAAAAACCAGCCTTTTTAAATCCCCCGTTAATTTTTATTTGTGAACTTTTTTCATTATTGGCTGAAGAGTACCTTATCATTGCACCAGCTTTAAAAAGAGGCTTATTAAAAGATGAGAGCATAACCTTATCGGTGTGGAAATCCATTATTCCACCTATCGCGTCACTTCCATATACAATGGAACCGGGCCCAAATATAATCTCTGCTGATTCAATTACATTGGGATCGAGCGAAATGACATTCTGAATATTGCCTTCCCTGTAGATAGCATTATTCATTCTGACCCCGTCAACCACTATGAGAACACGGTTTGTTGCGAAGCCTCGGATCATCGGGCTGCCTCCGCCCAGCTGGCTTTTCTGAACAAAAACTTCATCTGATGAAGCTATCAGATCTGCAGCTGTCTGAGAATTCTGAAACTTTATCAACCGGTCGGTTACAACAGCTATCCTGCCCGGTGTTTCACTCTTTCTTTGCTCCCTCCGACTTGCTGAAACAACAAATTCTTCTATTTCAAAAACTCTCTTCTTCAATTCTATAATATTCCCTGAGTTTCTAATTTCACCGGCAGTAACACATAATCTTTCAAATGAAACGAGATGAAAACAAATTGTCTGATTATCATTAAATTCCGAAATGTCAACAATTCCTGACTGGCTGGTGTATGTTAGAAATTTCCCATCTTCAAGCATTATTGCAACATCAGGCAGAGGCTTTCTGTCATCAGCGTCAACAATTGTAATTTCCTGTGCTCCTGCAATTGCAACGGTGAATGATCCTGTTATAAATAAAGCTTTTAAGATCTTTACCATCAATGAAATTAAGGTTAATCAAAAGTACCTGCAAAGATATTAATAGTTTTAAGCCATTTCGTAACAGATGTTTGTTATAAGTTGAATGTCAGTTTTTTTATTATAAACTAAATATATTTGATATTTTTGAGATTGTAAATTAAAGAAGGGTAAAAATTGTGGCTAAAAGATTAATTCTGCTGCTGATTATTCTTTTTTCAGGCCTGGCTGCTTTGTTCTTGTCCATACAGCGCGGAAGCCGTAATATTCTCACAGATCCCTACAAGGTTATACCGGCTGATGTTTCAGTTTTAATTGAAACTGTAAATTTTCCCGGCTTATTAAATTCAGTTTCTGAGAATAACAGTCTGTTTAAGGAAATAACAGGAATAAAAGAGTTTGAGAAGTTCGGAGAAAAATTCAAATTTCTACGGACTATAATTAATAACAGTGAGATTACAAAAACCATAGAAAACCATAAAACCTTAGTCTCTTTTCATAAAGTTGACAGTCAGAATCTGGTTCCCCTGATGGTAATTACTGTTCCGAAATTTGTAAGGTTCTCTCATATCAGGGAATATCTGACACCCTTTAAGGATTTACACATTAATGTATTAAGAAAGGGGAAAGACAGATTTCTGGAAATTGTCAGAGGGAATCCTGAAAGAGAAAAATTTTATTTGAGTTTCGTTTCAGGTCTTGTCCTTTGCAGTAAATCAGTTGCACTGATAGAGAAGGCTATCCTGCAAAGCAAATCCGGGTCAGGTTTAAGAGATGTCCCGGGTCTTTCCAGGCTGCTTGCATCGGTCGGAAAAAATGAGGACAGAATATTCTTTATATTTAGCAATCTGAAAGATGCCATTACAGAGATAATTAAATCACCCGGTATAGCCGGGAAAATAACCAACCTGGCACAAGTAGCTGAAGGGGTGATAATTATTAA
>JBASIK010000073.1:0-48241 GCA_049654745.1 Bacteroidales bacterium | reverse complement strand
GAATTGCAGCACAGACAATTATGCTGGGAGCTGTGAATGATGGTCTTGGGGGATGTATGATAGCATCAATAAAAAAAGATAAACTGCGCGAAGAACTGCAGATTCCTCTTCAGTACGAAATTCTTCTGGTGCTGGCTCTCGGTAAACCTGTTGAAAAGGTTGTGGTAGAGGATATAAGAGGTGACAATGTGAAATACTGGCGTGATGAGACTAATGTTCACCATGTTCCTAAAAGAACACTTGATGAGTTGATACTCAAATTGTAAAAAATTATATGAGACCAGGGTGGGTTGTTGCTATAATACTTATTAGTCTCACATTTGTTGCATCTGCACAGCAGTCTGAACTATCAGGCAGGTCAATACTTTTCAGGGGGGTGGTTATTGATGCAGAAACTCAGGCCAGGATTGCAGATTCGAGAATCTATCTGAACGGGGCGGTAAAAACTATTACAGGTGCCGATGGAACATTTTCGTTTCTTGCAAGGACCAACGACACAGTAGTTTTCAGGGCAATGGGTTACCAATTGGCCAGGATAATTGTGAGTGACACGCTCCGGGCAACTGAATTTCTGGCAGGAATTTATCTCAAGCCCGACACTATAAGCATTGGGGAGGTAATAATTTTGCCGCGCAACCGCTCTTTGAAGACTGAATTGATGACTTCTCCGGTACCTTCAGATGTTAAGACCGAATATGCGCGCAGCAATGTAAATATTGCCGCTTTCCAGGGTAGGACAGGGCAGTACAAACTGGGAGACCCGGAAATGAATTATGAGCTTTTGCGCCAGGTACAAAAGAAAGAAGCTTATGAGAAGGGAGGGATTCCATCCGACCGGATTGTAGGGATAAGTCCATTACTTTTGCTTCCTGCTGTTTATCTTATACTTCATGGACTACCCGAGCCACCAGCTCCGCCAGAACCACAGATATCTCAAAAAGAACTTGAGGAGCTGAATAAAATCTTTCTGGAAAAAATACGCAATAAAAAGTAATTAAAACCACTGCTACAGAGTTGCACTATCCTTTCCAGAAGAGTGCTTTAATGATATGGCTTGCTATTTTCGGATTCTCTTTCAGGCGGCGGGTTGAGTAACCAAACCACTCTTTTCCGAAAGGAACATAAACCCGCATTGTGTGCCCCTCATTTACAATGCTTTCCCTGAGTTTCGGAGTTACACCGTACAACATCTGGAATTCATACATGTTACGGGGTACATTGTATTTCTTAATCAGGTCATATGCACCTTCTATCAGAGGTTTATCGTGGGTGGCAATACCCACATATATTTTATTTTTGAGCATAAGTTCGAGATCCTCAAGGAAATGCAGGTTTATTTCTTCATATTTCTTGTAGGCAATTGTTTCAGGTTCAATGTAGATACCCTTGCACAGTCTGAAATTCAGCGGTGAATCGGGTGTATGAATCTCAAGCAGTTTCTCTATGTCACTGCGGGTTCTGTGCAGGTAGGCCTGCAGAACAAGTCCCACACTCTTCGGAAATTCAGCTTTTAGCCTGCGGTATAACTCAATTTCCAGATCGGTGCATGATGAATCTTCCATGTCGATTCTGATAAAGTTGTTGACCGATGCGGCTTTGGCTACTATTTCATGTATGTGTTTGTAACAAATCTCTTTATCAATGAGCAATCCAAAGCTGGTTGGTTTAAGGGAAAAGTTACCGTCAATGCCGTGACGCGTAGTAACATCTATCAGGTTAAGATACTCCTCCTTATTTTTTTGTGCTTCATCTAAATTCTTGATAAACTCTCCGAGAACATCAATTGTGACCTTTATTTTCTTACTGTTGAGTTCAGCTGATACACGCATGGCATCATCAATAGTCTCACCGGAAATGTACGTTCTCGAAAAAAGCCATATAAATTTCTTCGGGAAGTAGGGCAGAGTGGATGCAATTAATTTATTAATCATATCTTTTGTTTTTTCTTTATTCCAAAAATATTCAATATTAGTGCAAACCTGACACTGATAAAGATTAAATTTGTGGCAAAAGTAAGAAGGTATCTGAAATATTTTCAATGATGTTTGTCATTCAAAATACTTTATAAAGATGTTCGTTTACTTTTTGAACATTTTTTGAACAATGCAACCATTCAAATTCATAGATTGTCTTAAAAATGTCGTAGCATATGTTGAGCGAGAATGAAATAATTGAAGGATGTGCACGGCATGACAGGAGAGCGCAACAGATGCTTTACGACAGGTATTCTCGCCTTCTTTTTGGTGTATGCATGCGTTATGCAAGTGAGAAAGCCGAGGCGGAGGATATTTTACAGGAGAGTTTTCTGAAAATTTATTTCAGTATAAGAGAATATTCGGGAACAGGTTCTTTCACAGGATGGATGCGAAAAATTGTGGTCAATACTGCAATAACTCACTATCACAGAAATCTTAAACATAAACATTATGTTGAAATTGAGGAATATGTTTCTATTGAGACAGGTGTAAGCAGTTTTGAAGAAGATTTTTTCACATCGGATGAACTTTTTAAAGTGCTTAATGAACTACCACCGGGATACAGAATGGTTTTTAACCTGTACGCCATTGAAGGTTACAAGCATAAGGAGATAGCAGAGATGCTGGGTATTGACATAAATACATCCAAATCTCAGTATAGTAGGGCAAAAGCAGCATTGAGGGATAAACTGGAAGGACTCAGAAAACTTAAGGAAAAATACAATGCAGAGGATAATATAACAGATATACAGAAGTGATGGGCGATAGAAGACATATGGAACTGGAGGAACTTTTCAGGAGCAAGCTTGATAATGTCGAAGCTGTACCTGATCCGGCAGTCAGGCATAGCCTTATGAGGAAGCTGGCATTGAAGGAGTTTCTGCATTTTAATCCGGTTCGGTTCAATATATATTACGCAGCAGGAATCGTTGCAGCTGGAATCACTGCTGCAGTGTTGTTGTTTTCACATAGCGACAGGGCAGAAAAATCAAAACCAGGTACAATCAATATTAAATCTGAAATAAGGTCTGATACTGTTTCGATGTTTTATTCTCCTGCAGTCATCAGGAAAGAAAGTCAGGAAAAAACTGAAAAACAGGCAATTTCACAATCAGAAGAAAAACCTGATGAAAGAAAGCATGGGGTACAGTCTCCACAGGAAAATAAGAGTGTCGCTGTTATAGCATCTGATTCATTGAAGAAGATGGAGTTTTCAACTGTTGTTTCAGATAAAACAACCAATGCAAACATTCGCAAAACTCCTGTTGCGTCATTCAAAGCATCTTTCCTGCAGGGATGCATGCCGCTGAAAGTTTCTTTTTATAACACATCGGTAGCCTATGATTCATGCAGATGGATTTTCGGGGATAGAGGGTCGTCGGTATCGGTTAATCCCGAATGGATTTACGACCGGCCTGGAACATACCGGGTTGTACTGAATGTTTACGGCGGAGGCACAGTTTCTTCTACAACAGAAGTTATTACAGTTCATCCGAAACCGTCTGCACGCTTCGAGGTTGAGCCATTAAATCCAACCGGAGGGAATGATGCAGTTAAGTTCATAAATTATTCCAATGATGCTATCAGGTACAGATGGGATCTGGGCGATGGAACAGTTTCCTTTGCTTTCGAACCCATTCACAGATACGATAGAACGGGAAAGTATAATATAAAGCTTACAGTGTGGTCAGAATTTGGTTGCGCTGATTCAATAACGGTAATAAATGCTTTGGGAGGTTCTGATTATTTCATAGAATTCCCTAATGCTTTCATACCCAACAGGGATGGTCCAACAGGTGGTTATTACAGTGCCACGAGTGATGCCTCGGCACACATCTTTCACCCGACAGCCAGTGGAGTGGTTGAATATCAGCTCAGAATATTCACAAGAACCGGCATCCTGATTTTTGAGAGCAACGATATCAACATCGGTTGGGATGGCTACAATAAGGGCAATCTATGTGAACCAGGTGTATATGTCTGGAAGGTACGAGTAACATTCAAGAACGGTGAGACCTTTGTAAAAATGGGTGACGTTACTCTCTTAAAAGGGAATTAAATGCCTCCCTCCGTCACTCTTTAATGATATTTCATCAAAAAATTCGAGGCTTTTATCTAAATTTTTTGAATATTTGTTGATAATATTCTTATTTCTGTATCTTTTTGCGGAAAAAATACGTTAAAAAAAATAGAGGTTTATTTAAATTTAATGAGTATTTTTCGAGTAACAAACAATATGTTACCTGGTTTGCTAAAGAGATTTATATATCTAATAGTTTTTATTTTCCTGACAATCAATATATTCGGGCAGGATCCCACATTCTCCCAGTTTTATGCCAATCCTCTCTACCTTTCACCTTCATTTGCCGGTGCCACTGAAGAATACAGGTTTGGAATAAATTACCGCAATCAGTGGCCTGCAATTCCGGGTGTTTTTGAAACATACAGTATTTCATTCGACAGGGCAATGCCTAATTTTAGTTCTGGAATAGGCATTCTTGCGACTTATGATGTTGCGGGTTCGGGCGATTTGAGCACTACAAATATTGGGTTATTGTATTCTTATGATTTTAACATCACACGTGATTGGCATGTAAGACCTGGTGTCCATTTTAAGTTTTATTACCTGGGTTTGAATATTTACAAACTGATATTTAACAGTCAGATAACCGGTACCGGAACCACACCGCCAGTAACACCGCCTCCATTCGACAAGGTGGCAGATGTCGATTTTGCAACTTCAGCACTGGTTTATAACGATGCAATATGGGCAGGCTTTACACTCGATCATCTTTTTACTCCCAAACAATCTTTCTATGGCGACGAAGCCCAGTTACCTGTAAAATTCAACCTTTATGGCGGCGTAAGAATAGTTGGAACAACCAGGCTAAGAACTAAAATGATTGAAGCCCTGTCAGTTGCAATGAATTTCCAGACTCAGTCTAGATATTACCAGACTGATATAGGGCTCTATTATTATAAAAGTCCCCTTATTTTCGGTTTGTGGTACCGTGGTATACCATTTATGACATCCCAGGTGGGTGACGCAATAATAGGACTTATAGGGATAAAAACCGACAAACTTCACATTGGGTACAGTTATGATTTTACAATATCGAACCTGATATCTTCAACCGGTGGAGCTCATGAGATTTCAATAGTATATGAATTCACCTCCTTCGAAATAACAGGTGGCAGGAGAAGAATCAGGGCAATTCCATGTCCGGAATTTTAATGAATATTTACCTTCATTTGACTTTTTCCTCTTTATTTAATTATATTTGCGCATGAAAATTTTAACAATAAAGATATTGTAATGAAGAATTTGTATACTATTCTGTTAATTGTACTTTTCCTTGCAGTGGCAGGGATATATGTACTTCATTTTACCGGAACCGGAAAGGGGAAAGGAGTTGCAACTGCTGAAGGAGTAGGAGAAAGCAAGTCACATGGTATTGTTTATGTCAACATAGATACCATTATATTTAATTTTGAGATGTTTGCCGACAGGCGCAACGACCTCCTCAACAAACAGAAGAATGCTGAGGCAGAACTTAATTCAAAGACTTCCCAGTACGAAAAAGGTGTAAGAGATTATCAGGAAAAAGTGAACAAAGGTCTTGTTACAAGAGCTACTGCCGCCCAGATGGAACAGGCTCTGTTGCAGCAGCAACAGGATCTGGTAGCACTGAGGGATAAGTTGCAGAGTGAACTGCTTGAAGAAGAGCAGGTTATGAACAGGCAGATACTCGATTACATCACAAAGTTTCTCGAAGAAAACAAAAGCGAATATAATTACCAGTTCATTCTTGGTAAATCTTTCGGAGGGCCTGTACTTTACAGCGACTCTACCCTGGATATTACATATAAGGTACTTAATGCACTTAATGAGAAGTACCGCTCGGAGAAAAAGTAGGTTTCAGACCTTTTAAAAGTGTGGTCTGCTGATAAAAAACTGTTTCCGGCACTGGCAACTGAACCTCCTCATCCTGAAACTGGAATAATTGTTGTTGTACCTGCCTGCGGTGAGCCAGATATTATTAAACTGCTCGATTCACTGGCATCATGCTTTCAGCCGCAATGCCACACAGAAGTATTTATTATTATTAACGCTCCTCCCGGCGCTTCTGCTGAAGTGATTGAAAACAACCTTCTTGCTAAAAGTAATATCGAGGCCTGGCGTAAAAAAGTCGGAGCTCTGTTTTTCAGACTCTATGTTGTGGATATCGGACAGCCATTCTATAAGAAATGGGGAGTTGGCATGGCACGTAAGACGGGCATGGATGAGGCTTTTTCGAGGTTTCAGTCAATTGGTAAGATGAACGGAGTTATAGTCAGTCTCGATGCTGATTGTACGGTACAGCAAAATTATTTTCAGGCTATCGAGAAGGAACTGTTGAACCATTCAGTCCGCAGGGCGTGTTCGATTTATTTCGAACATCCGCTCAGTGGCAAGGAATACCCGCAGGAGTTATATAATGCGGTTGTAAGGTATGAACTGCATCTGAGGTATTATTATCAGGGCCTGTTGCATACAGGCTATCCCTGGGTTTATCATACTGTAGGTTCATGTATGGCTGTAAAGGCTCATGCCTATGCACAGGCCGGAGGAATGAACAGGCGGCAGGCAGGGGAGGATTTCTATTTCATCCAGAAACTGCTTCCGGCCAGGGGTTATTTCAGTCTCAACAGCACTACGGTTTATCCCTCACCACGTATCTCAGATAGAGTTCCTTTTGGCACCGGCGCAGCAGTTAAGAATATGGTCGAAAAAGGAATGGAAAACTTTCTTACCTATAACCCACATGCTTTCGAAGACCTCAGAATCTTCTTCGGAAAAGTAAACAGATCTTCGGGTTCAGACCTGAATGAACTTTTGAAATTATACAATGATTTACCAGATGCGGTTTGTCGGTTTGTTGATTCTTATGAATGGGAGAAAAAAATCAAGGAAATAAAGCAAAATACTTCATCGCCGGCATCTTTCATGAAGAGATTTTTCGGTTGGTTTAACATGTTCCGCATTATTAAGTTTCTGAATTTCGCACACAATAAAGGAGTTTACAGAAAATTGTCTCCCTGTGAAGCAACAAAAAAACTTTTTGAATTAAAAGGAAAATGGGATGTTCCTCAGGATGAACGGGAACTGGTTATTTATCTCAGAAATATGGAACGAAATGAGTGATGGTTATCTGCGTCTCTTTCTTTCTTCTCTGGGAGTCAGCACAATAAACAGGTCTTCGTCTTTTTTCTTCATAAGGTATTGCTCTCTGGCAAATTTCTCGAGGTAACCATCATCTGTTCTTAGCCTGTTGAGTTTTTCCTGCTCCTCTTCAATCTTCTTAGTATAATATTCCTTTTCTTTCTCCAGCTTCCTCAGCTGGTTCATCTGCCTTATTCTGTCGATCAGATTGTTTGCATCGAGAAGAATGATCCATAGAAGGAAAATAATTATAGCTAAAATATATTTATTCCTCAGAAATGGAGGGATTTTGTCAGCATATTTGAACCGGATTCTCACGTTTCAAAATTACAATAAATTATTTCAGATAATTTTCAGCCACCGCTCATCAGGTAAATAACCTGAACGTTATCGCCATCGTTTATGATTGTTTTATCGTATTCTGCCGGAGGCACGTAACGTCCGTTAACTTTAACGGTGCGCATCCTGAAGCTGTATTTCTTTATCTCGAGTAGTTGCTGGACCGTAAGGCTACCGGCATCGAATTCTTCAACCCTGTTATTGAGCAATATTTTCATTTCAGACTATTTTTCTGTTCATCAGGATTTCAACAACTAAATTTGCCTGCATGGCAGCAACAATAACCACCCGTGGTGCAAGCGGAGGATTTTCCTCTGAGACCTCCTGTGATTCATCACCACACACATAAAGGTTATCATCAATTTTCCTGCTTCTGATTGAATCATTTCTTCCCCATCCGGCAAGGCCTGAAGCAACAATAAGAGGAACCCCGGGCATCTCTGTTTGTACAGCCTCGATGATCATCTCTTTCATTTCTGCCCTGTCGAAAGCTTCAACAATTGCATCACATCCGGTAAAAACCTCAGGAATATTCTCTCTGTCAAGTTTTATATCGTGGGCAATAACAATAATATCATCATCGATCATTTTCAGGTTTTCCTTTAATGCTTCAGTTTTTTTCATTCCGCACTGGTGAAGGAAATAGAACTGACGGTTAAGGTTGCTTTTTTCAACTGTGTCAAAATCGCAAATAACCAGGGTGCCAACGCCGGCTCTTGCCAGGAGCATGGCACAATTTGAACCCAGTCCGCCGGCACCTGCAATACCTACTCTGAATTTCTTAAGATGTTCCCTAACCTCATCAGCCTTCATAACAGTTTAAATGAATGATGATTCATGCATACTTTGTTTTTATCTGTTAGAAAATCCTTTGCCCCATGTCCTGCGTCAATCATATCAAGAATTCTCTCTTCATATCTTTCAAAAACCGAGCCGAAAATAACTTTTACGTTTTTATAACTGAACATGTCGGGATGGAGGATATTTGAAGGACCAAGAAGAAATACGCTGCACCCTGAACCTGTCTTGCCTGTCAGATCGCAGAAGGTGTTATTGGCTATTGATGAACCTGTAATAATGACTGCATCAGCTTTGCCCAATGCACCAGGCAGCTCATTTATAGGTGAAATACCTTCTCCTTCGATGTTTTCATCTTTGTCAAAGACCCTGAAAGAAATCCCTGCCTCCCTCAGCTTCCTGACCATCGATTCGAAATAACCCACTATTACTATATTCCTGAAATTCCTGAGATTCACCCTGTTAAGAATATCGGAATTGCAGGGTAATTCAGTTGTATAATTGTAAAGGGCGTTGTAATATGCATTCAATACCACCCTGTGACCGTGGTTAGATATATCTGGTTGTTTTCTGCCTGAAAGAATCGAATCATCGAGTTGTGCGTCGAGAACGGCACAAATGCCAATTCTGCCGTCGTTGAGCATTATGCCTGCGAATCTTTCACCGAGTGAATAGCGCCTTACTATTGAAGAATTAAATCCATCCTTTTCAAAAAAGTAACTTATTGGTTCTTTCATCAGGTTATGGCAGATTTATTAATTGCAAAGATAAAAAATCCCGGCACCATCGGTTGCCGGGATTTAAAAAGGCTACGGAAAAATAACCGCTATCCGTTTATTTCATCGAGTATCGCCTGAATATCTTCCTGGCAACCTCCGCAACCCGTCCCCGCAAGAGTCACTTCTCCTACCTCTTCAACTGTTTTGAGTCCTTTTTCTTTAATAGCTTTCACTATTTCACTCCTGTAAACTTCGTTACAGTTACAAATTAAAACATCTTCTTCCATAATTTTTTGATCTGATTATTGATACTAACAATCCTGTTTTAATTTTGTTTAGTAAAACGCATATGAACGATTTGCACCATCGTTATATTTACAATTTTTGTCAAAGTATCTTTGCAAGGTCCTCTTCAACTGAAGTAATAGTCTGAACGCCAAATTTTTCCTGAATTATTTTCAGCACGTTAGGCGTAAGGAAGGCAGGTAGCGTTGGTCCGATGCGTGTGTTTTTAAAGCCAAGGTAGAGGAGTGCAAGATGCACAATTACGGCTTTCTGTTCATACCATGCAATATTGAATGCCAGCGGCAGTTTGTTTATGTCGTCAAGGCCGAGCACTTCTTTCAGTTTCAGTGCTACAAAAGCCCATGAATAGGAGTCGTTACACTGGCCTGCATCGAGCACTCTCGGAATACCGTTTATGTCGCCAAGATTGAGTTTGTTGTAGCGATACTTTGCACATCCGGAAGTCAGTATGACTGTATCTTTCGGAAGCTTTGAAGCAAATTCGGTGTAATATTCCCTTGATTTCATCCTGCCATCGCAGCCCGACATCACTAACATCTTTTTTATAGCTCCGGTGCTTATGGCTTCGAGTATTTTATCGGCAAGGGCAAGCACCTGGTTATGGGCAAAACCTATTATTAACTCGCCGTTTTCGATTTCTGCAGGAGGCGGGCATTTCTTTGCAAGTTCTATTACCTCTGAAAAATCCTTCTGACCGTTAGGCAATCTTTTATCAATATATTTCCATTCGGGCATCCCTGTGGGTCCGGTTGTAAAGACTCTATCATTATATGTGGCAGTTTTTAGCGGTGGTACAAGGCAATTGGTAGTGAAAAGTATGGGACCGTTAAATGATTCAAATTCATTCTGCTGGCGGTGCCATGCATTACCGTAATTGCCTTTGAGGTGTTTGTATTTTTTCAGTTCGGGATAAGCATGTGCTGGAAGCATTTCGGAGTGCGTGTAGATATCTATTCCCTGCCCTTCGGTCTGGATAAGTAATTCTTCGAGGTCTTTCAAATCGTGGCCGCTGACCAGAATGCCGGGATTTTTACCGGTACCAATATTTACTTTGGTTATTTCGGGATTGCCAAAGGTTGAAGTATTGGCCTTATCGAGCAGAGCCATCACTTTTACACCATGTTCACCTGTGTGCACCAGCCACTGAAGCATGTTTTCAATATTTGCGGGCTGTGTAATCATTATGAGCGACTGCTCAATAAAATCAAAAATCTCAGGGTCTTCAAAGCCAAGGTTGGATACGTGCTCGGCATACGCTGCCATACCTTTAATCCCGAACAGGACATATTGCTTCAGGGATCTTACATCTTCATTTGTATCATAGGTTAAAGTACCTACCTGCTTTGCTTTCTCGTAAAACTCTGATTCCGAAGAGGCACTCCAACTTACCGATTCGTGCAGGAAAGGAATGTTAACCCTCTCTTTCAGACTATCCCTGTAATCCAGACAAGCTTGTATTGCTTTAATTATGGCCCGGTCATCAAAGTTGGCATTGGTTATTGTAATAAAAAGAGAGTTGACAATATGCCGGCTTTCGGTATCTGTATTGACACCGCTTTTTCTGGCTTCGGTAGTTGCAAATGCAAGTCCCTGGCATGCATAAACAAGAAGGTCCTGAAGATCAGAGGTTTTTCCCTTTTTTCCACAGACTCCGTTAATTGTACAGCCTTTGTTTTTTGCAGTCTCCTGGCATTGATTACAAAACATACTCATAATTTTGGTTTTAAAAATTTTTAATGAAAGATAACACTTATATCATGATATTTGTTCAGGAATCCGCAGTAAAGTTTCTGTTTCCCTGTAACACTGACTTTAATCATTTCTGAATAATTATTCATTTTGTAATTTTGATAAGGGTGGGTCGGTGTTTTCCCTGGTTTATCAACTATTCTTTGTTTATAGGCGGGGAGACCGGGTGCTACGATTAAATGAGTATCTTATTATAATCGTAATAATACAGATTATGAGTATTGAAGATAAAGATAGAAGGATAGCTCCGATAAAGGAGTGGGATTATAAATGGACTCCACTGTGGAGGGGCTATACCGACAAGATACTTTATATCAACGTCGGTAACAGGGAAATAAGGGAAAAGGATGTACCTCCTGTGATGAAGGAGAAGTTCATTGGTGGAAGAGGTTATGGATTGAAACTTTTGTGGGACGCCACCAAACCTGACACAAAGTGGAACGACCCTGAGAATGAAATAATTATATCATCCGGTCCTATAGGTGGTATTACACAATATTCTGGTGCGGGCAAGTCGCTGGTTGTAAGTATATCCCCGACCACCGACCTTGTGATTGACAGCAATGTAGGGGGCTTTTTTGGACCGTTCCTGAAATTCGCAGGCTTTGATGCGCTTGAGATGCAGGGAAAGTCTGACAGGGACATCCTTATCTATATTGACGGAATAAATCATAAAGTGCAGATTTTCGAAGTGATTGACCTCGAAACAGACAGTCATCTTCTAGCCGAGCAGCTTACCGATATGTTTGCTGACAACGAGCAGGAAAAAAAGAACATAGGTGTTGTTACCACAGGTATTGCTGCGGAGCATGCTCTTTTCGGAATGTTGAATTTCAGTTTTTATGATCCAAGGCGCAAGAAGGTACGTCTGAAACAGGCGGGCAGGGGAGGCATAGGTACTGTATTCCGCAATAAAAAGATAAAGGCTCTTGTATGCAAGGTGCCGGGTGTGAAGGGCAATTTGAACAATGTGGTTGACCTAGAGGCAATTGTTGAGCGGGGTAGAAGGTTTAACCGTGAGATAAAGGAACTCGACGACAAGCAATCGCGCATGAGGCAGGTGGGAACGGCACATCTTATGGAGATAATGAACGACCACGACCTTCTTCCTATTATGAACTTCCAGTATGGCAGTCACCCTGAGGCATACAAAATCGACTCAAATGTATGGAAGCAGAGGTTCACCCAGAATGTCTTTGACGGGTGCTGGTATGGCTGCAACATGTCGTGCTGCAAGGGCGTTGACGGGTTCGAGATAAGAACAGGTCCATACAAAGGTTACAGGGTGCTGGTTGATGGGCCAGAATATGAAAATGCTGCAGGGCTGGGTGCAAATGCTGCAATTTTCGACCCGGCCTATGTGATTGAAGCAAACTTTTATTGCGATACATATGGCATCTGCACTATAACCTGGAGCACTGTTACAGCGTTTATTATGGAGTGTTTTCAGAGAGGTATTCTCACAAAAGAGAGGGCGATGGGCTTTGAAGTTCATTTCGGAGATGCCGACCGCGCCCTCGAATTGCTTCACATGACTGCTCATGGTGAAGGATTCGGAAAGATTGCAGGGTTGGGTGTGAGAAAGATGAAGCAGATGTTTATTGAAAAGGGCTGGGGCGATCCACAGCTGCTTTTCGATATAGCCATGGAGAACAAGGGACTCGAGTATTCGCAGTATATGTCGAAGGAGTCGCTGGCGCAGCAGGGCGGCTATGCCATGACCAATAAAGGGCCACAACACGATGAGGCATGGCTCATCTTTATGGATATGGTCAATAACCAGATTCCGACTTTTGAAGATAAGGCTGAGGCTCTTCATTATTTCCCGATGTTCCGCACATGGTTTGGTCTGGTGGGGTTGTGCAAGCTGCCATGGAACGATGTGGAGCCTGAGGACAACGCTCTTACCAATGAGCCGCACAAGGTACCTGGGCATGTCGACAACTATGTAACAATTTATAAAGCCGTTACAGGCAGGCCATTCGACAAGCATCGCCTGATTGAGGATTCGGAAAGGGTTTACAATTATCAGAGAGTCTTTAATTTAAGGCGTGGTTATGGGTTGCGCATCCACGATCGTCAGCCATACCGCGCTGCTGGTCCGGTGACGGTTGAAGAATACGAGTCGAGAGCCGAGAGGTACGACAAGCAGTTGAGGGAGCAGGTAGGGATCGACCCGGAGGGCATGTCGACGGAAGAGAAGATAAAGGCATTAAGGAAATATCGTGAGGAGCAGTACGAGAAGCTGCTTGATGCCGTTTATGAGAGGAGAGGCTGGAACAAAAACGGCGTGCCGAAAATCGAATTCCTGAAAAAGATTGGCATGGACCTGCCCGAAGTTATTGAGGTGGTTAAGGGGTACCAGGAAACCTGAATACGAACCTCTGTGTTTCTCTGTGTCCTCTGTGGTTAGATTTTTTTCACCACAGAGGAAATGTATTTGGAAAATGTTCGGGGATTTCTAACCAACATTGTTGGGCAATTTTTCCAGCCTCGTTTAATACGATAACACCATTTACAATTTCTCCAAAAAGGAATTCACGGTTTTTGGTACATATTGTCACAAAATAGATTCCTGGTTTCGAATAATCATAATTTTTTAACCGTATAGATTTACGGTGATGTTTTTCGGTATTGTATTTCATCTTGCATTCCATTTTATTACTTAACTTGGACCATATCATGACTGTTTATTAGTGTTGGAACTTTGCAGGATCGGTCGCACAATATCTAATTGTCAAAACACCAACCCCGAAGGGATTGAATCTTTCTATTTTGTTTTAAAAGGCGGATTGATTTTTAAAAATTAATGTCAATAAAAATAGCTGTTAATTTTTTTCAGTTATACTATTTTATATTTCCCGGTAAGAAAATATATTTATTGATTAAGAACTTTTATAATGAATTTTGACATCAATAAAAAAATAAATGTTAAAAAACGTTAAAGTTTAGTTATAACTAAACACTTATGTCTATATTTGCATTAAAAAGAATAGAACAAATTAAAGGAAGAATTAGTTTCTTTAAATTGATAATTGACAACAGATGTGAGTTTGATGAGTTTTGTGAATTGCTTGAAAGGAGAAAAGAAGGCTCAAAGCTACGATCAATTTTTGGTATAATGGAATCGGTTGCTAATCTCAATAGACTGCCGGAAACCAAATTCAGAGAACTTAAAGGTCGGCCTGCAGGAGATAATGTAAAAGAATATGAGATTAAGAAGAAACCATACCGTATTTACCTTTTTAAAGATGATGCCGGGAATATTATTGTTTTCGGTTCGTCAAAAAAATTACAGAAGAAAGATATAAAAAGACTCAGGCAAATAAAAAACGAATACTTAAAAAGTAAATAGATATGATAACCAGGGAAGAATTATTAAAGAGCAGTGAATACTGGATAGAGATAATTCAGAATAAGGTGTTTAACGACCTGACTGAGTACATTGAATCTTCGAAACTTTCCAATAAAGAACTTGCCAAGTTGCTGGGAGTATCGAAAGGGAGGATATCACAGATTTTAAGCGGGGAAAATCTGAACTTTCGACTCGACACACTGGTAAAAATATGTCTTGCCATAAATCGTGTTCCGGATTTCAGGTTGCTTGATTTGAACGAATATATTTCAAGAGATATAAAATCATCTTATTCAGTTGTTTTTGAAAATTTTGATGTAAGACAAGCACATGTAGTTAATTTGCTTCAGTATGAACAAGGGACACAATCAGGTGTATTAAAATTGAAGAATGAAGCATCAGTTTTTGAGAAAGAAATAAAATATGACGAACAGACAATCAGTACCTCAAAACCCCAAGCTGCATAATATGGAAGCAAAAGGATTGAAATATGGAATTAATTCGGTTGAAATAATCTCTTCATTTATTCATTCTGCAGAATCATTAGGGATAAAAAATCTTGAAGAACGGAAAATTGGAATTAATAGAGGGTTTCAGATAGGTTTTGATTATTCTGCAGGTATTCTTACAATTAAGGTTGTAGTGGATTTCATTTGTGAGTCTGAAGAACAAGAACCCTTAAAGTTATTTGGGACAGCAGTAAAATATGACTATAAATTTATTGATTTTGAGGATATCCTTAAAAAAGATGAACAGGACAGAGTAGATATTCCTGAGGATTTACTGGTAACATTGCTGAGTGTTAGTTATTCAACTACCCGCGGCATACTAATAACTCAAACAATAGGGACCGAATATTCAAAACATTATCTGCCTTTAATTTCTATTGATGAAATTAAAAAAATCGTAAAACGAATAGGGCAAGAATAGAGAAAGTCTATTATTTCCAATAATCAGCAATTAGCTATCCTCCGTGTTTCTCTGTGTCCTCTGTGGTTAAATTTTTTCTCACCACAGAGATCACGGAGGGGCACAGAGTTTATTATCTATTTTATTTCATTTCCATTGTTTTACCTATCTTTTTCTCTGTGTTTCTCTGTGTCCTCTGTGGTTAAATTTTTTTCACCACAGAGATCACAGAGGGGCACAGAGGTTGTTATCTATTTTATTTCATTTCCATTATTTTATCTGACTTTTTCCTCTGTGTATCTCTGCATCCTCTGTGGTTAAATTCTTTCTCACCACGGAGGAAATGTACATAGAAAATCCATGAGAAATGGCAATTTTCAAAATATTTTACATTCTTTGATTTTTGCCTAAAGACCATTAGGTATCGTTGATTTTTGAATAAATCATCATTTTACCGTATGATTATTATCTAATTCCCATTTCAATGGATTGTTGATTATGTATTCGCGAATTTTGTTTAATTGTTTTTCGTTTCGAATGATATGTTCATAATAATTTCGTTGCCAGACAACATTTAAAATGTTGTTTTGACGAAACCATTTGGTAACACCAATTTTAAAACCGCGGACGATGGATCCAATGGAATTTGGAATGATTTTTTGAAATTGGTTAAATTGTTGCAGGGGTTCAATATTTTGATCCCCTGCAACATGGTTAATAATTATTATGCCATGAATATGATTGGGCATTATTACAAATTTATCCAACGAAACGCATGGAAAATGTTCGGGGATTTCTAACCAACATTGTTGGGCAATTTTTCCTGCCTCGTTTAATACGATAACACCATTTACAATTTCTCCAAAAAGGAATTCACGGTTTTTGGTACATATTGTCACAAAATAGATTCCTGGTTTCGAATAATCATAATTTTTTAACCGTATGGATTTACGGTGATGTTTTTCGGGATTGTATTTCATTTTTTACACATGCTTTTATTTTTAATCTCCAGGTAGTCGAGGGCCTTCGCCACAAAAATCTTCCCCGTGGTCATCACTGTCATAACCCGTAGGTTGCCAAATATTTTTTTGTAACGTTCTTCTAAAACCGGCAACTGGTGCCTCGATTCCTTCGAATTGATAAATTTGTTGAAAATCACCATCCCGCCGGGATTTAAAGCATCTCTTACATGAGACAGGAATTCTTCTGTCTCAACCTCGCCGGGAACATTCAAATCAATATAGACATCAATAATTACCAGATCATACTTTTTGTTGCATCTTTCCATAAATGAGGCTGCACTGTCGCAGTAAATGGTTACATTGGTTAATTCATCGATACTGAAATATTTCCTTCCAAGCTCAATAACCTTTTCATCAACCTCGACTCCGTCAATCCTGCAATGTTTATTGTAATTATTTATCAGCCGTGCAACGCTACCCGTGCCAAAACCGAGCATCAACACATCTTTTATACTGCCCCACTCTGGCTTCAGACGCCTGAAAAGCCTTCTGAACATTATGTAAAGTGAACCATAGGAATAATTTGTATTCGCACTGTCGAGATGATATCTGCCTGCATTAAGCTTCACCTCCAGCACCGGATTCCAGCGGCTGGAACTCTTTTCCACAACCTGAGGCCAGAAATAACTGAGCAGTAACTCTTTCTTTTTTACCATTTCTTTAAAACCGGAACTTAACAATAGAAATTAAAAGTAATAAATAGTAACCTCTTTTCAGTATCGTATTTCATTAAACATGATACATTTGTAAAACTTAATACGATAATATGATATCTTTTCAAGAGGCTTTCGAAATTGTTATGGGTAACTGTTTTGCAACAGATACCGAATTTGTGAGCTTTGCCGACTCTCTTAACCGTGTGCTGGCAGAAGATATAAAAGCCGACCGCGATATCCCTCCTTTTAACCGTGCAGCTGTTGATGGATATGCATGCCGCAAGAGTGACCTCGAAAAGACACTAACAGTCAAGGGACTGATAAAAGCAGGTGAGGCACCACTTTTTAAGATCGATGAAGGCGAATGCTCTAAAATCATGACCGGCGCCATAGTACCCGAAGGAGCCGATTTTGTGTTTATGGTAGAAGATTCGCAGGAAATCGAACCGGGTAAAGTTAAATATACCGGTAAAGCGCCGAAAAACAATATCTCATTCCAGGGCGAAGATATCCGGCAGGGGGATATTGTACTGAAAAAGGGTAAGATAATTAAACCACAGGATATTGCAGTGCTTGCTTCTATCGGGCATGTCACGGTAGAAGTTAGTTGCAAACCAAGGGTTGGCGTTGTAAGCACTGGCGATGAACTGGTGGAACCCGACGAAAAACCCGAACCGGCAGAAATCCGTAACAGCAATGCGTGGCAGCTTCTTGCACAAACAGAAAGAGCAGGAGGAAAGCCTAAGTATTACGGAATAGCACCTGATAACGAGGATATTACGTATGAAATTATTAGTGAGGCAATTGTCGAAAACGACATAGTTATCCTTACAGGAGGTGTTTCGATGGGTGACTTTGACTTTGTCCAGGATGTACTGAAAAGAGCCGGGGTGACAATACTTTTCGACAAGGTGAGAGTTCAACCCGGAAAGCCGACAACGTTCGGAACTCACAAGAGCGGTGTGGTGTTTGCTTTACCGGGCAATCCCGTTTCATGCTTTGTGCAGTTCGAAGTACTGGTTAAACCTTTTATGTACAGAATGTGTGGTGCCGACTGGAAACCGGCTCTCCATCCAGTGCCTCTGGCTGTAAAATATGAAAGGAAGTCCACTGAGCGTGCCGCATGGGTACCTGTGAGGATAACCGACGATTTCAAGGCCGAACCGGTTGAATACCACGGCTCAGCACACATCACAGCAATGCCTTATGCTGACGGTCTGTTTTTTATGGAACCTGGACAAAAGGTGATTGAAAAGGATGAAATTGTAATGGTGAGGTTTATTTAATACGTCATCAAAGCCCCTGCTTTTAAATGCAGGAGGTCGATAAACCGCAGAGGTGATAAACAATGATTAATTAAAAGTTTAGTTTAAATTATGCTTCCGGAGTTATACAGAATATTAATTATCACACTATCCGACAGGGCGTACAGTGGTGAATACGACGACCGCAGCGGGCCGAAGATAGAAGAAATTTTCAGGGAGTTTTCCCTGAAGGAGCAATGGAAGATTGAAGTTGAGCGGGTGGTTCTTCCCGACGACAGAGATATGCTTCACAGGAGACTCGCGGAAGCTGTTAAAAGGTTTGATATAGTCTTTACCACTGGTGGCACTGGCATTGGTGAACGCGATATAACGGTTGAAACCGTAAAGCCGTTTCTCACAAAAGAGATCCCTGGCATAATGGAGTATATAAGAATAAAATATGGTGCTGAAAAGCCCAACGCTCTTCTAAGCCGGGGCGTTGCGGGAGTTGCAGGAAAGTGTTTGATTTATACCCTTCCAGGGTCGGTAAGAGCAGTAGAAGAATACATGACAGAAATATTGAAGACACTGCGGCATACTATGGAAATGCTCTATGGCATCGACACGCACAAAAAACATTAATATAAAATCTCTTTCTTCGAAGAATTGGTTATCAGTGTGCCAATAAGCCGGTCGTAACGGTCGCGGGGATTACGGTAATAAACAAAGATCAGATAATCATTTTCAGTTTCGTAGTGATTGCCTTCGAAAAATGAAGGCGGAGCGCTCGTTGCCCCATGTTTCAGATAGATATATTCATAGTTATACCATCCCTGTTTGAGAAGCATGGTGCACTGGTATTGTCCTCTGCCAGGGTCGTATGTCATACGGTTCTCGCTTGTAAATGCCCAGTTGTTGAATGCTCCTGTTACATAAATATCACCACCCTCTATCGGGCTGTACGAAGGAAGTGTGAAATATACATATACATAATCAGCTTCAGTGTCCATATCACGTCCCTCCTGAACAGCTATGTAATACTTCCCGTTAAAATCCTGCATGAAGAAATAGGGCTTAAACTCCCTGTTTTCTGAAGGAACCAGAAAAACATGATACCTGCCTTCAAAATAGTCAATCTTTCTCACGTTTTCACCTGTATAACGGATGCTTCTTATATCAAAATGGCGGTATTCATTTCCGGCATAGAAGATATTTTCACGAGATAACAAATTGTATCTCACTTCATTACCTGCAACAAAATCGGGCTTAAGATTAACTTTTGCATCGTTGAAGTTGCCATTTCTCAGGATGAAGGTGAAGATGTCGTTGAAAGGGTCTCTCACTGTAATCTTTGAAAGTCTGACATTTATTTCAGCCTGCTGTCCGGTGTTGTAGAATTCACCCGGCTGAGGCCTGCGTATGGCAGCACTTATTGCAGCCGATTCCTCCGTTACCATAAACCTCTTCGTGAAGGCAGGTTTGCCGGGCTCACCCGCCGGATATACCTTTATTATATAGTTCCCCGAAAGTTTTATGCCTATCCTTTCGTTCGGAATCATCACTCTGTAATGGTAATAATGAACTTTTGTATTGAACGAAGGCCTGTAATCTTCAATCTGGTCTTCAAGGAAACCTGTAAGATAATCAGTTGTGAATATCTGTGATTCATTCCAGTCTTTGTCGCAATGGATAAAAGTATAATAGTATGATTCCGCATTATCACCCAGCAGGTCGAAGTGAAGCACAAGTTTTTCGTCACTGTTGAGTCTCAGAACCGGATAAGAGAGATTCCAACCTTCACGGTAAAGCTGAACAGTTTTTATTCTCGGGTCGAAGATTCTATCGTTGTATGAAACATCAGCCGCTGAAATTTTAATCGGTACCGAAAATAAAATGAAAACTGGAGTTAAAAATTTAATAATACAATTCATTATTCCAATTCAAATCTTTATTTATTTTGGACTACTAAAATATAAATCATTAATGGTAAATCCCAAAAAGCGTACCTGAATAGTTTTATATTTGCACTTTTAAAAACATTATTTTGAAAGAGTTGTTATTATTCATTCTATTTTAATGAATTGGACAAATGGCCGGAATATATAAAATAAAAAAAGGTTTTGACATAAATTTATCTGGAAAGGCCAGATCGGTTATAGGGGGTGAACTTACAGCGGAGTATTACGGTGTAAGGCCACCTGATTTTCCTGGATTGATTCCCAGAATGTCTCTTAAGCCCGGTGACAGGGTAAAGGCTGGTACAACGATACTTACTGATAAGAAGAAGCCGGATATCAGGTTTGCCTCGCCTGTAAGTGGAATTCTTAAGGCTGTCAACAGGGGTGAGCAGCGGAGGATTCTTGAGGTTGTTATAGAGCGTGATGGTGATGAATATGAGGATTTTGGAAAGGCCGACCCGTCAAAAACAACCCGGGATGAGATAAAGCAGAAGTTGTTACTTGCGGGATTATGGCCGGTAATTCGCCAGCGACCCTATCACATAATAGCCAATCCGGCTGATACTCCCAAGTCGGTTTTCATTTCGGGTTTTGATACAGCCCCTCTGGCACCCGATATGAACTTTATTATGGACAACAGTAATGCCCACCTGTTTCAGACAGGACTGAATATACTTGCACGACTTACCGACGGTAAGGTTCATCTGGTGCTGAACGGCGCATGCGAACCTTCACCGGTTCTTAAAAATGCAGCAAACGTCGAGATTACATATTTTTCAGGTCCCCATCCCGCAGGGAATGTAGGCGTACATATCCATCACCTCGACCCGGTGAATAAGGGTGAGGTGGTATGGTATGTGAACCTGCAGGATGTGATAGCCATCGGAAGACTATTTGAGGAAGGTGTGTACTGCCACGACCGTATCATTGCTCTGGCTGGCTCGGAAGTTATAGATCCACAATATTATAAAGTACGAAGCGGGATCGCAGTAAAGGCGGTTACCGATTCAAAATTGAGGGAGGGGGATGTTAGAATAATCAGCGGAAACGTCCTTACCGGCTCAAACACTGGCATTGACGGTTTTCTCGGATTCTACGACTCCCTTATTACTGTTATACCCGAAGGAAAATATTTTGAGTTTTTTGGCTGGGCAAAGCCTGGTTTAAAAAAATACAGTTTTTCGAAGACGTTTCTTTCGTCGTTTTTCAGAAAAAAAGAGTACAGGCTCGACACCAACATGCATGGGGGGAGAAGGGCTTTTGTGCTGACAGGTCTATATGAAAAAGTTGTGCCAATGGATATCCTTCCCATGCAGCTCTTCAAAGCAATAATTGCCGAAGACATTGATGCAATGGAGAACCTTGGCATCTATGAGGTTGCTGAGGAGGATTTTGCCCTGTGCGAGTTTGTGTGTCCTTCAAAAATTGATATACAGGCAATTATACGACAGGGTATTGATTTGATGATAAGAGAAATGAGCTGACAATTAACATTGATAACATAATGAAATCTTTACGTAAGAAGATTGACAGATTAAAACCACATTTTTCGGAAGGCGGGAGATTTGAGAAACTCCGCTCGGTGTTTGAAGGATTTGAATCCTTCCTTTTTGTTCCTGACACTGTTACTTCACGTGGCGCTCATATCCGCGACAGCATCGACCTTAAAAGGACCATGACAGTTGTTATTATTGCCCTGGTGCCTGCAATGCTGTTCGGCATGTGGAACACAGGGTTTCAGCACTTCAGGTCGACAGGCGTGGAAGCCAGTTTTCTGCAGATGTTCTTGTTTGGTTTCATAAAACTGCTGCCACTGATTATTGTCACTTACGTTACGGGTCTTGGAATTGAATTTATTGCTGCGCAGATAAGAGGACATGAGATTAATGAAGGGTTCCTTGTAACGGGGCTTCTTATACCGCTTATAGTTCCGATTGATATACCTCTATGGATGCTTGCTCTTGCCACAGCTTTTGCAGTCATTCTGGGGAAGGAGGTTTTTGGCGGAACGGGCATGAATGTGTTTAACCCCGCTCTCCTGGCAAGGGCTTTTCTGTTTTTCAGTTATCCGGGGTGGATGAGTGGTGACAGGGTATGGATTGAAGGTCTGACAGAGGGTAAGAACGTTGTTGACGGTTTCAGCGGAGCCACACCTCTCGGACTTCTTATGCAAAATCAAACAGATGCCCTGCCTTCATTAAAGGAAATGTTTATTGGTACTATTCCTGGTTCGGTGGGGGAGACTTCAACGCTAGCGATTCTGATAGGCGCAGCCATACTGATTATAACCGGCATCGGAAGCTGGAAGATAATGACCAGTGTTTTTGCGGGCGGAATAGTGATGGGGCTTCTGTTTAATCTGATAGGCGCAAATCAGTATATGGAGCTCCCATTCTATTACCATCTGGTGATGGGCGGGTTCGCTTTCGGCGCAGTCTTTATGGCAACCGACCCGGTTACAGCCTCTCAAACCGAAACAGGAAAATGGATATACGGGTTCTTAATAGGCCTCCTTTCAATATTCATAAGGGTTATAAACCCTGCCTACCCTGAAGGAGTAATGCTGGCAATACTGCTCATGAATGCTTTTGCACCCCTTATTGATTACTATGTGGTGCAGGCAAACATTAAAAGAAGGCTCAAAAGAGCCAGGGTCTCACTTAATACAGGAGCGAAATGAAAGAGTTCAGCAACAGATATATTTTTATTTTCTCACTGGCGATGGTTGTGATAGTTGCAACCATATTGTCGCTTGCTGCAACGCTTCTGCAGCCAAGGCAGGCTAGAAACCTCGAGCTGGAGAAGAAAAAAAGTATCCTTGAATCGATAAATGTTCAAGCAGACTTCTCCAACGCAGATGAGCTGTACAGCAAATACATCACTGAAAGCTTTGTGCTTGACTATAAAGGAAATATAAAGGAAGGTGAGGATGCTTTCAATGTGGAGCTCAGGAATGAGCAGCGAAAACCTCTTGAGCAGCAGAGCCTTCCGGTTTTTATTGCTACCCCGGAGAGTGGAGAAAGCATTACTATTATACCTCTTGAAGGCAAGGGATTGTGGGGGCCAATTTACGGTTATATCTCACTTAAGCCTGATATGAATACTGTTTACGGCGTAACGTTCGACCATAAAGGTGAGACACCCGGATTGGGTGCTGAAATCAATACGTCCTGGTTTGAGAAGCAGTTTATCGGAAAGCAGATTTTTGAGGAAGGAAAGTTTGTCTCAATAAAGGTTGTAAAAGCAAGCAGTAAAAAGGCTGAAGGTGAAGGTACTGATGCTACATCGGGAAGTACACACGGAGTTGATGCAATTTCGGGCGGGACGATAACCAGCAAGGGCCTTGAAGCCATGCTGTACGATTGCCTTGTTAAATATGAAGATTATCTCAGAAAAAATGCAAAATAATATATGAGCGCAACAGAAAAAGAACCTCTTTTTTCGGCAAAGAACATAAAATTGCTAACAGGGCCGCTCGGGAAGAATAATCCCATCACGGTTCAGGTACTTGGCATATGTTCGGCACTTGCAGTAACGGTTAAACTTAAACCGGCTCTTGTAATGGCACTTTCGGTTACTGTGGTAGTAGCAGTTTCAAATGTTGTCATTTCAGCATTAAGGTCGCACATCCCTGACAGGATCCGCATTATAGTGCAGCTTGTGGTTATTGCCACACTTGTGATAATTGTGGATCAGTTGCTTAAAGCCTACGCATTTGATGTGAGCAAGCAGCTTTCTATTTTTGTGGGGCTGATAATAACGAACTGCATCATAATGGGGCGTCTCGAAGCTTTTGCCCTCTCCAACAAGCCATGGCAGTCGTTTCTCGATGGGGTGGGTAACGGTGCAGGTTACGGAATAATTCTTATAGTGGTGGCATTTTTCAGGGAATTACTCGGCTCGGGAAGCATTATGGGTTACCCGGTAATACAAAAACTAGGACTCTATTCTGCTGGTTATGAGAATAACGGCATGATGATTCTTCCGCCAATGGCTCTTATACTTGTCGGACTTATCATCTGGTTCCAGAGGAGCCGAGACAAAAGTCTTATTGAAAAAAAATAAAAACGGCCTGATATGGAAAATCTTCTAAATATTTTCATAAAGTCCATTTTTATCGACAACATGATATTCGCATACTTTCTTGGTATGTGTTCATATCTTGCTGTCTCAAAAACAGTTAAGACTTCTGTAGGACTGGGGATTGCCGTAACGTTCATTCTTGTAATAACTGTTCCGGTCAACTATCTTATTTATAATTATCTGCTTAAGAAAGGTGCTCTGGCGTGGCTTGGTAAAGGATTTGCCGACGTTGACCTGAGTTTTCTTTCTTTTATAATTTTCATTGCAGTGATTGCCACAATGGTGCAGATTGTGGAGATGATAATTGAAAAGTTCAGTCCGGCACTTTATAACTCACTCGGTATTTTCCTCCCGCTTATTGCTGTAAACTGTGCAATACTTGGAGCATCTCTTTTCATGCAGGAGCGTGAATATCATAATATTGGCGAGGTAACAGCCTTTGCACTTGGTTCCGGCTTAGGATGGTTTCTGGCAATTGTATGCCTTGCAGCAATAAGAGAGAAACTGCGTTACAGCAATGTGCCCGGGCCACTGAAAGGACTGGGTATCACATTTATACTTACAGGGCTGATTGCAATAGCATTTATGGGAATGATGGGAATTAAACTTTAATCTAAACCACTCTGCCGATATGATTTTAGCATTCACAACTGCAGGAACTGTTATCTCAAGCATTGTTGTATTTCTTTTTGTAACCATACTGCTTGTTGTAGTTCTAATCTATGCCCGTGAAAAACTTACTCCCAGGGGGAAGGTAAAGCTTCAGATTAACGACAGACAGATGGAGGTGTCGCCCGGTTCGAACCTTCTTTTTACACTCTCATCAAGCGGCATTTACCTGCCATCGGCATGCGGCGGTGGTGGAACATGTGGAATGTGCAAATGTCAGGTACTTTCAGGCGGAGGTGCAATACTACCAACAGAAACTGGTTTCTTCACGCGCAGGGAACAACTAAATAACTGGAGGCTTGGTTGCCAGGTGAAGGTAAGGCAGGATATGGTGGTTAGAGTGCCTGAGGCCGTCCTTGGCATAAGGAAATGGGAATGCGAAGTGATATCAAACCGCAACGTTGCCACATTCATAAAAGAGTTTGTAGTGAAACTGCCCGAAGGAGAATCACTGGAGTTTGAACCCGGAGGTTATATCCAGATTGATGTTCCAAAGTATGAGGCAAGTTTCAGGGATTTCGACATCGACGAACAATACAGAGCCGATTGGGATAAATACGGGATGTGGGATCTGAAAGTTAAAAATACCACTGAAACTTTCAGGGCTTATTCCATGGCAAATTACCCGGCCGAGAAGAATGTTATAAAACTTAACATAAGAATAGCAACGCCCCCATGGGACAATGAGAAGAAACGATTCAAAAATGTTCCTCCTGGTATCTGTTCAACATATATCTTTTCGAGGAAACCTGGCGATAAGGTGATGATATCGGGTCCTTATGGTGAATTTCACATAAAGCATACCGATGCCGAGATGGTTTATATAGGCGGAGGGGCAGGTATGGCTCCATTGCGCTCACATATCTTTCATCTTTTCAAGACCCTCAAAACCACCAGGAAAGTTTCGTACTGGTACGGTGCACGTTCACTGAGGGAAGTGTTCTATCAGGAGGAGTTCGAAGAGATTGCAAAGAATTTTCCGAATTTCAGTTTCCATCTTGCACTTTCTGAACCTTTACCTGAGGACAACTGGAAGGGGTATACAGGCTTTATCCATCAGGTGCTTTATGATAATTATCTGTCGAAACATGAGGCACCGGAAGATATTGAATATTATTTCTGCGGACCACCACAGATGAACAATGCTGTGCTGAAAATGCTGAATGACCTCGGTGTTCCGAAAGAGAATATCGCATTTGACGATTTTGGTATATAAAAAAGAAACCCCGCCTGGCGGCGGGGACAATCAATTTAACAGGGGAAAGGGGAATGTTAAATCGAATGCCGGTTCTGATAACCGGGTTTTCTGATAACAAATTTCAGATATCTTATTCAATTTTGAAAGATGATTTTGACAAGTGGCGAATATATATTGACGAATGCCACTTTTTTGTTGAGGAAAGTTTTTTAAAGGTTTCAGCCTTTATATTTTAAAAATATAAATAATTGGTAGTGAGAAAATTAGTAATACTTATAATCTTATCCTCTCTGGTACTCTTTTCGTGCAGGGATAAAGATCCGTTTATAAGGATAAAAGGTTCAACCCAGGGTACTTCGTTCAGTATCATATGCGAAAGAAAACGGGGTGTGTCAGAAAATAAGGTTAACAGGGGTATATCAGATATTTTAACGGGGATAGACAATTCGCTTTCGGTTTATAACAGTTCATCGGTTATTTCGAGGATGAACAGGAATGAGGATGTGGTTGCCGACAGGTATTTCACAGAAGTTTTTGAACTAGCTCAGGAGGTATCGGAGTTGACCGGAGGGGCTTTTGATATAACTGTTGGTCCTCTGGTTAGAGCATGGGGTTTTGGACCGGAAGCAAGGGCAAAGTTTGACACAACAAAACTCGACAGCCTTATGCAACTGGTAGGATACAGGAAGGTGAGGCTTGAAAATGGGAAGCTGGTTAAGGAGAAACCCGGAATAATACTGGATGTCAATGCAATAGCCCAGGGGTATACTGTAGATGTAATCAGCAGGTATTTTGATTCGCTGGGAGTTAAGAACTATCTGATTGAAGTAGGAGGTGAGGTAAGGGTTAAAGGCACAAAAGAGGGCAAACTCTGGAGGATTGGAATTGACAGGCCATACGAAAATAATCTTTTACCAGGCGCTGACCTTCAGGCGGTAATTGAACTTAAAGACCGGTCACTTGCAACATCTGGTAATTACAGGAAATTTTATGAGGAAAACGGAGTAAAATATTCGCATACTATCGATCCACACACAGGTTATCCGGCGCGCAGCAGGCTTCTCAGTTCAACAATATTAAGCAGTGAATGTGCCGTGGCTGATGCTGTTGCAACGGCTACAATGGTGATGGGTCTGGAAAAGACGATAGAGTTTCTGGAGAACCACCCGGAGTTTGAAGCATTTCTTATTTATTCTGATACTTCAGGGTATTTCAGGACATGGGCGAGTGAATCGCTGAAATCAAGTATAACTGAAGAAAATTAGCATTACAGATTACCCTGCCTGCAGGCAGCACAGCCATTCTCTCCGGAAGCAGAATAACCGATATCGGTGCTTTTTGCGCATGTGATTCCTCTTTTCCTTATCTCATGGTTGCTTCCTACATGATATTCAGGAAATTTACCTTTACGTGTAAAAAAAATCTTTACACCCAGGAAGATTATGGCTGCAGCGACGAGGATTAATGATATAATCAGAATTTTTATAAACATTTTTCTGAGTTATTTTTTCAGCAAGGTTTTCATCCTTCTGAGTTTGTAATAATTTTCAACAGTTCAGTTGCGGCATCATGTGGCCCTGATGTTTCACACCCGGGTATACCGAGCTTTGTTCTCATCTGCCCTACAAAAATACCTTTTCTGAAAAATACCTCAAAGTATCTGTTAGCTATTTCATCGTGCAGGTTTTTGTATTCCGTAGGACCGAAAATATTGGCAAAGTATGAGCTTACAATACCGCTCGATGTTGTGGTGCCTTTGCTCATTACCTTTCCTTCGCGGAATACAGCCAGAGCCTCTTCGGGAGAGTTGAATCGTTCAATGACAGGTTTATCCGGTCCTGTTTCTTCGTAGTTATTAGCGTAAAGAATATAATCAATTTTGTGTCCCCTTATCACTGTTTCATAAGAGGTTACAGGTATAATAATTCTTGCGTTCACCTGGCTCGGGTTCATTATTATTGACCTGTCGAGGTGACCGTATGCATAACCGGGCTGGAGGTCATCGAGACGTAGAAAGGCACCTATCTCTGTTCCGTAGCCAACAGGAGTGCCTTCTTCATTAAGTTCGATTGAACCCATATCGTCAGATATGATAATCAGCTGCCTTATTTCCTTTTCACCAAGAACCCTGAAGGCTTCGAGAGTTTCTGACTTTCCTGCGCCTGTATCTCCGATCATCAGAACTGTTGCTTCCTTTCCTCCCTGCAGAAGTATTTTTACAAGTGCCCCGTGGAAAGGCATCTTCTTTTCTTTCATGACGATAGCATTATGCAGGGTGAGAATCATTTTCTTCAGGTATCCGAAATATCCGAACTCCGGCTTTGCAGGTACAGCTCCTACAAATATTCCGTTTTCAGCATCTTCGTAAAAAACAGTCTGGTAATCGGCAAGACCGTTGAGGACATCCGGAGGGGTTCCATAGATATAGACTGCATCGGGCTTTCTTTTAAGCTGTTCGTCGTCAGCTATCTCGAAAAGGTTGCAAAGAGAAAATCCCAGTTCAAAGAATGAGATGTGGAAAACGACCATTATGAGAAGTTTCCCGACCATGGCAGGATAACAGAGGTATTCACTGCTATCGATATGAAAGAGTTCCAGTGGATTTACGGCAATCTTTCTGAAGTGTCCGGTCCTTTTGTTCATGGGCTGCTGCAGGACAAGCGGCGGGTATATGAGCATCTGGCGGATTATCTGGATATGGTCAAGTTTGCGGTAGATATCTCCGATGTATGGAATTTTCTGTGGGATGGATATCACTGCCATCTCCCCGCCTGCCGTCACCTGCCGGTAAACCATCGGATGTTTGCCGGTGATGTTTTCCTGAATGTGCCTGTAGGTTGTCCTGACAAGATGCGTCAGATGTTCAATTGTCTCATTAAAGGTTCTGTAAGGCCTTTTGTCGAGTCTGTCACCTTCTGAATCATTTATGATGAACCTGTCGAAATGGCGCCAGAAATCATACAGGTATTCCACAAAACTGTTAAGCAGAAGTCTGTCGCGGATAAATTCTGCCGAGTCTTCTGAAATATGTGGAAGAATTTCGCACTTATACTTTTCAAGCAGAATAAGCGTCCTGATAAGTCGGTCAATTCCCCTGTCAGTCACCTTACTGTCTTCAAAGATTCCCAGAAGGGGAGAATTGTTCTTTTCAAGCTTCCGCAGGCAAAGCTCCAGGACAGTCCTGAATTTACTGCTGGTGAGCAGTTCCTCAGGTGTTTCGCACATCCTCTCGCGGATGTACAGGATAGCTTTGTTTCCTTCTATTCTTAATGTACTTCTTTCCATACCATAAAAACATGGCAAAAATATCACAAATTATTATAAGTTTCCTGGTTCTGTTAAAATATTTTTGAAGAAAAAATAAAATAATATTAAAATGTAACATTTTAACATTTTATTGATATAAATGTTAATCAATTAACAGAAAATTTTTTCAAACTTTAACTTAATATATTTATATTTTTGTTGATGGTTTTACAATAAGCGTTGCATGTCAAAAAAGCAGTACAGTTAAGTGGCTGAAAAAGAAGAAATAATAAAAATTTGTTAAAACTATTATTCATAAATAACATTTTGGCATTTTTTGTGTTATTTGAATAATGGTTAATATTAATTATAAATTTGCATAAGAAGGCATTGCAGAGGATTATGAAGGACGATTTTGATTTTTTCAGCATATTGCCGGAGGACAAAATACCGGAAAAAGGGTGTGTTCTTATTTCAGAGCCTTTTTTACCTGACTCATTCTTTAACCGGACAATTGTTTTTTTGACCGAGCATAATGAAGACGGGTCGGTGGGGTTTATTCTGAATAAGAAACTGGATCTCCGGGTATGCGATGCTATTGAGGGTTTCGACAATTGTGAGGATTATCTCAGCATGGGAGGTCCTGTAGCACCCGACACGCTTCATTATATTCATACACTGGGTGATGCAATTCCTAAAAGTGTGCATGTTTATAAAAACATCTACTGGAGTGGTGACCTTGAAGCCATCCGTAAGATGTACAGTTTCAACAAGATTAAAGATCATCAGATAAGGTTTTTCCTCGGATATTCGGGCTGGGCAGCAGGTCAGCTGAAAAGGGAACTGAAAGAAAATTCATGGGTAATAGCAAGGATAAGTCCGGAAGTTATTATGACCAGCCGTGGACCCGATACATGGAAGAAAGTGCTGAAAAGTCTTAATAAGAAGTACAGGATCTGGGCCGACTTTCCTGAGTCGCCCGATATGAACTGAGATTCTTCAGGGAATCAGGTAATCAACCCTGGTTTTACAATCAGCTCCATCATATTTCCGTTTTCAGGTATAAGAATACCTTTTATTCCCATTTTTTCTGCAGCTTGAATATCAATTTCACTGTCGCCTATCATCCACGATGATGCAGTGTCAATATTAAAATCTTTTATTGCTTTTTCGAGTAGCAGAGTGCCGGGTTTGCGGCATTCGCAGGGCGAAACATCGGGATGATGAGGACAGTAATATATTCCTGCTATCTCAATGCCATCCTTTTTCAGAAGCTCTTTCATGAAATTATGCACCTCGTGCATTTGTTCCTCTGTATAAACTCCTTTTGCAATACCTCCCTGATTGGTTATAATAATCAGCAGAAAACCTTTGTGCATGAAATATTTAAGTGCTTCTGTAACTCCTTCATTGAGCACAAAATCTTCCTTGAGGTAAATGTAATAGGGTCCGCCTTTACGGTTAATCACTCCGTCACGGTCAAGAAATATCGCCCTTTTCATTCAGGAAAGATGAATTATTTTGAATACCAGTTCTTTAAGCAGTTCTGCAGGTGGCGTACCGGCATCACCGAAACCTTTTGTCTTCATGTCATAGGTTCTCAGCAGGCTTATTATCTCAACAACTTTACGCATGTTGTAATTGGCAGCAGCCGTCTCATATTCGCGTACGAAGAAAGGATGTATCCCTAATGCTGCTGCGACATTATTTTTCGATTTATCGGTTAGGCAATGGTAAGCGAGGATTTTGGAAAAATAGCTGAAAAGTGATGCGATGGTCAGGACTACCGGGTTATCTTTTGGATTGCTTTCAAAATACTTTATGATCAATGCCGCTTTGTAAACATTTTTTTCGCCAATTGCTTTCTGTAGTTCGAAGTTGTTGAAATCCTTGCTTATGCCTATGTTTTTTTCAATATGACTGAGAGTGATAACAGGTCTGTCTTTAGGCAGGGTAATTGTAAGTTTTTCAAGTTCATTTATAATTTTATGAAGATCGGTGCCAAGGTATTCGGTAAGCATCCTTCCTGCATCAGGCTCAGCCTTAATACCTTTTTTCTTAAGATAATTTTCTATCCATGCCGGTACTTCGTAATCCCTCAGCCTGTTCGATTCAAAATATACACCTGTTTCTGCAATGGTTTTGTAAAACTTTGTCCGTTTGTCGAGAGTTTTGTACTTGTAATCAATTACAAGGATAGTTGATTTCTGAGGGTTCTGGACGTAGACCATCAGGTCTTCTATCTTTTTGATCAGCTGGGCTTCCTTAACAATTACAACCAGATGTGCAGCCATCATCGGATAACGGCGGGCGACATCAATTATCTGATCGGGGGTGACGCCATCACCATACATAATGATCTGATTGAAAGCCTTTTCACTTTCGTCGAGTACTTTTTCTTCAATATAATCTGAAATCAAATCAATGTAATAGGGTTCGTCACCTGCCAGAAAATAAACAGGTTTGTAAATTTTATTCTTCAGATCCTGTAATATCTCTTCGTGACTTTCAGCTTTCATAATCAGAATCTTAAGTGTTTCACCGACAGCTTTTTTTCTTTTATTTCCTTCATGGCGTCAATGCCTATTCTCAGGTGGGTCTCAACATACTTTTCTGTTACAAGTTTATCGGTTTTTTCGGTTTTTATTCCTGCCGCAATCATTGGTTGGTCCGACACCAGCAGTAGTGCACCCACGGGTATTTCATTTGCAAAACCTACAGTAAAGATAGTCGCCGTCTCCATATCTATAGCCATCGCCCTGGTTTTGACAAGATATTTTTTGAAGCGGTCGTCATATTCCCACACCCTTCTGTTGGTGGTATAAACTGTGCCTGTCCAGTAATCCAGGTTATAACGGGCAATTACAGATGAAACCACTATCTGAATTTTAAATGCTGGTAGTGCAGGGACTTCCTGGGGGAGGTAATCGTTTGAAGTACCATCACTTCTTATTGCAGCAATTGGCAGTATGAAATCGCCAAGTTTGTTCTTTTTCTTCAATCCTCCGCATTTCCCAAGAAACAACGCAGCATGAGGTTTTATAGCGCTCAGGAGATCCATTATTGTTGCAGCATTCGGACTTCCCATACCGAAATTGATAATTGTAATGCCATCAGCTGTTACACTTGGCATATTCCGGTCCTTCCCTTCAATTTTGGCATTGTGCCATCTGGCAAAAAGTTCAAGATATATGCTGAAATTGGTAAGAAGAATATATTTCCCGAAACTCTCTAATGGCTTACCTGTATAGCGAGGAAGCCAGTTGGTTACTATTTCATCTTTGGTTTTCATGCTGAGAAATTGTATGATTAAAAGTCAATATATTTGTTAAAAATACCCTTTTGAACCGGGTGGTTTTAAATTATGGGATAAATGTAGTGAAAACATCGTGGTTGTAAAAATAATGTGTTAAAGTGTATCTGAGAGAGCTTAACATGCCGCCTTACAGCTTCAAGATAACCGGAAAGCCCGGAGAGGAGAAGATATTTGACATAATCAGAAGGAGGTATGTGAGGCTTACGCCGGAAGAATGGGTAAGGCAGAACTTCATCAGATACCTTACCGAGGAGGGAGGCTATCCGGCAGGACTGATGGGGGTGGAGGTGACTTTTACCATGAACAGGCTGAGAAAGAGGGCTGATATCCTTATTCACAACCGTGAGGGAAAGCCTGTAATGATAGTAGAGTGCAAATCATATGATATTGCGCTCGATGAAAATGTTTTTGACCAGATAGTCACCTATAACATGCGGTTCAGGGTACCATATCTGGTTGTAACCAACGGTATGATAAATTATGCATGCAAAATTGACTTTGAGAATAATTCATGGGAATATCTGATGGTTATTCCTCAATATGAAGAACTGATTAAGGAACAATGACAGATGTAACGTGTGCCATAATAAGGGATGAGGATGCAAAAGTACTTGTTGTGCAGAGGGGCAAGGAGAGTGACCATCCATTCAAGTGGGAGTTTCCAGGCGGGAAGACACTGCAGGGAGAGTCGCACGAAGATTGCATCATCAGAGAGATAAGGGAAGAACTGGCGCTGGATATTGTTATTTGCTCACTGCTTGAGCCAGTTGAATACGATTATGGTTTCAAACAGATAAGGCTGATTCCTTTTGTATGCAGCACACTCAGTAAGGAACCTGTTCTAAGCGAGCATATTGCGTACCGTTGGGTAGAAGTGGATAAGCTGATGGGTGTTAATCTGCAGGAAGCTGATGTAATTGTAGCAGAAAAGTATTTGAGATACATTAAATTACAGCATGTGAAAAAATTGGGGGCATCTGGGTGAAACTTAAAAAAGGCTGAGATCACTTCAGACTCTTAATCCACGAAGCGATTGTTTCGAGAACCTCTGGTGACATTGTTTCTTCTATCTGTCCGTACTCAGCCGGCAGGCCGGTTTTGCAATGCTGGAATAGATGATTCAGCCCTTCATATTTTACGATTTTAATGTTATTGTTTCCTCCTTCACGCAGGGCCTTCTCTATTGCAGGCAGGTTGACGTCGGCTGCTATCTGCGTGTCTTTATCGCCGTTGAGGGCAAGCACGGGGCATTTTACTTTTTTCCAGAACTGTGCCGGGTCGGCGGTGAGAAAATATCTGAACCATGGATAAGCGGCCGCGCCGAAACTATTTTGTAACTGCAGAACCAGGTCGTCAATCTCCTGAGGTGATTTTTTCTGTTTTTTCAGGAGTTTTGCATAAGTGGCCATCACTTTTTCCTCTGCAGCAAAGTCGTCAGTTTCCTTTTTTACAATGTTATAGAGTTTGCGGTTTATTTCGGCATTCTGTTTTATGGTGGCTTCTTTTACACCCGAGAGGCTTGATATATCTGCCTGCTGGCGGAAGAGAATCTCTTCGCCTTTGACACCTGGTCCGGCAAGTGAAACTATAAATGCCACTCCGGGATTTGATGCTGCTGTTATGCAGGCTATCAGTCCGCCTTCGCTATGGCCTATTAATCCTATTGCGGAGGGGTTGATGTTTTTGTGGTTTTTAAGGAATTCGAAGGCAGCCTCGGTGTCGGTTGCGAGGTCGGCAGTGGTGGCTTCGGCATAGACACCCTGTGATTTACCCACTCCGCGGTCGTCGTAGCGAAGGACGGCTATACCGTTGCGGGTGAGGTAATCGGCAAGTACCAGAAAAGGTTTATGTCCCATAATTGCTTCATCGCGGTTTTGCGGGCCGGAGCCGGTTATAAGGATGGCGGCAGGGAAGGGGCCTTCACCTTCGGGCAGGGTAAGAGTACCGGAGAGGTAGATATTGAATTTCATGTTGGGTATGGTCACCTCTTCGGTGCGGTAGGGGAAGGGTGGCTGGGGTTCCTGCGGGCGGGTGAGTGAGAACCTCTCAGGCAGTTTCCTGATGTCGAGCGGGAAGGTCTGCCCGCTTTGTGTCCATGTGCCGTTGATGGTGGTATCGGAGACGATCTTGCCGGCATAGCGGCCGTTAAGGAGAGGGGCCTCAATCCTGAGGCTGTCGGATGTGGCAGTAACTTTTCCAAGAGGTATGTTTTTCGCGTTCTGGTCGGGACTGTCGAGTGTGGCGGTGAGGGAGTCAGTCTGGGTAAGGGTGAGGTTAAAAACAATTCTCAGACGGATGGCGCCGATTTCAAGAGTTCCGAGCCATGAGCCGGCAAGTTTCTTCCTTTCGAATTGAGCGCCGGCGTTGAAAGGATTGAGTATGAGTAGAATGGTTAATAAAGAAAAAATGAAAGTTATTTTGCGCATAGGGATATTTTTTAAGTGATGCAACAAAAGTAATAAATATGTTTCACCTTTGATGTTTTAACGTAAAGTGAGGCTAAAGAGTTAATAATTGGCACACAGATTGACTCTGTAGCTGGGGAGTGAGGTATAAGGCATGAGGAGGGGGGAGAGAGGGATGAGGAATAAGTTGGAAGAAAATTTAAGCCTGATGGTTAGTAATATTATTTATGAATTTCGACTCACCGGGATAGCAATAATCATTTATCTGAAACAATTGAATGACTACCGACTGTCGTCGGAACGTTTTACCGGGACTATGATCCCGCTTTGCGGTAACTATCGAATTACACGCTGAGCGAAGCGCAAATGACAATTGAATTTCAGAATCGCGCTTTGTTGGATACACTCTGCATAGATCCCTGCATCATAGCAGGAACTATTGTAAGGTTCATGATTGCTGTCTTCTCGTGATTATCCATTTTTGGAAGAAAGGATCGTCGATACGGTATTGTGAGTCTTCTTTAATAATCAGCCCTTTTTTCACAAGTCGCTGGATTGCGCTGAATACGGTACTCATTGCTCCTGTCCCGAACTGCTTGCGGAATTCTTCCGAAAGTGGCGACGAGTTACTGAGTGACATTCCCGTAAGGATCAACATATCGGTTCGGTTAAAGGTATTCCAGAGCCTTTCAAAGTCATTATCGTGGCTGCGAACAATTTCATTTACTGATTGATCGACAATATCTTCACGGTATCCTTCTTCAGTTATGTATTCCCACACGGTAAAAGCCAGCTGCTGGGTGTAGTGGGGATGAGCTCCTGTTATTCTGAGTATCTCCTCTGCTACTTTAGGCGCATGTTCAGTAACTCCTGCAAATCTTTCTGAAAGGAACCTTCGGAAATTTTCTTCAGGTATTTTGCCCAGCCGGAACAGTGAGCCGAAGCGGTAAAAGGGGGAGTTTTTCTTTTCAAATATTTCCCTGAGCATTGATTCGCTGCTGCCCATGAAAATGTAGTTAACATTTTTATGGTTCTGCATAACTGAGCGTAGCATGCGGTCGAGTGAGGGATTGATGCGGTATATCTCCTGGAATTCATCGAGGACAACCTTTATTTTTTTCTCCGGGTTGCCGAGGTTTTCGATAAGGTTAAGGACATCTTCGAGCGGTGCCAGGTCTTTTGCTCCTGGACGGAATGTTATTTCTGCTTCGCCTGTAACGGGATTCAGCATTACTACCGGGATAATTCTGAAAGTTTTGATTTTGTTTTTAAGTTTCTGGAAAGGGAATATACGGTAGATTCTTTTCAGGAGTTGTGAAGCGAAATCTTCTTCTGACACAACCAGTTGAAGGTCGAGGTAAATATATTTATAATCCGATTCAGCAAGAATTTTTTTTATGAGGCTTGTTTTGCCGTATCTTCTCGGACTGATGATTATTATATGGTTGGCGCTTTTGAGGTATGATTTTATCTTTTTTATTTCATTTTCCCGGTTGGTGAAATATTGTCCATCCACCACTGTGCCGAATTTGAAAGGGTTTTCCTTCATATTTTTACGATTTTGGTCGTTACGAAAAAATTCGCATATAAAATTACTAATATTTTTGGAATAAAATAAAATTAAAGAGATATTTTTTATTTTCCCTGTTTGGGCAAAGGCTTTGGCCAATAAAGGTAAATGTGTAATTCGAGGGTTCAAAGTTCAATGTGCCGGGTTCATGGTGTACATTTTAAAGGGTTTACGCGACCAATTGCGCCGGGTTAAGAGTTCTGCTCTTTTTATTTTTGTCGGCCCGGCGCCAATATAAATAGCTATTCAAGTACTACACACAGTTTGCTTTTACGGAGCTTGTATTTAAGAAATAAATGGTTGGCCAGTTCCCTCTCTGTAGGTTTGCGGGTGGTTTCAACTCCGGTTCAGGGCATACGTAGCGAAGTGAAGTTCTGCAATTAGGAATGGCTGAAGTTGAGGAATGAGGGATGAGTAGAAATTAAGATTAATCCTTTGCTGGATGGACTTTATGGAGATCCCGGTAATGAAGTGTAACGGGAACAATCGAATTTCTGAGTGAAACAAAGAGCCCGATAGTGCAGCGTATCGGGAACTATCGTATTACAATTGATTTACTATCGAATTCAAATCCCCAAAAATTATATTGATATTTGTATTGTCAATAAACAATCTTATATGAAAAAAGTCCTGCGTCTTTTTCTCTGGTTAGTACCGTTGCTGCTTATCATTTTAACAGTTAAAGCTCTGTTTTTCAAATCACTTCAGACTAACTTTGGTGAGGTTCCTGTTGTTAGGTTTGGAACAGAAAGTGTGTTAAACCTTTCGGAAGCTGTTAAATATCCTACTGTTTCCTATGCGCCAGGTTTACCTGTAGATACATCGGCTTTTCAGGGTTATATTGGATTTATCAGAAGAAAATATCCACTGGTTGATTCACTTCTTCACCGGGAGGTCTTTAATAAATTTAGTCTTCTTTACCGCTGGGACGGTAGGGATTCATCACTTCTGCCGGTTATTCTTATGGCTCATTATGATGTTGTTCCGCCAGGAGATTCTGCAGGTTGGGAGAGAGGCCCTTTTTCGGGGTTTAACGATGGCATTTTCATCTGGGGACGTGGCACACTCGATGATAAGGCTGCAATGATCTCAATCCTTGAGGCTGTGGAAAGACTCCTCTCAGAGGAATTTGTTCCTGAGAGGACTATATATCTTTCTTTTGGTCACGATGAAGAGATCAGCGGAGAGAATGGAGCCAGGGCTATTGCAGCATATCTGGAAGAGAAAGGCGTTAAGGCTGAATATGTGCTTGATGAGGGTATGGCAGTGACTGTCGGGATGGTGCCGATGATTAAGGAGCCTGTGGCTCTGGTGGGCACTTCGGAAAAAGGCTATCTATCAGTAAGACTGACTGCAGAGATGTCTGGCGGCCACTCCTCAACACCCGAGAAAGAATCAGCCCTTACTGTTATTGCGAAGGCTGTTGATGCTCTGGCTGCAAAACAGATGAAACCCCGTCTTGCCGGACCGGTAAATGATTTCATCAGGTATATTGGCCCTGAGATGCCGGTTTTTGCAAGAGTGATTTTTGCAAACAAATGGCTTTTCAAACCTCTGCTTCTGAGTATATATTCTGGGAGTGCTTCAGGAAATGCACTGGTAAGAACAACTACAGCTCCAACCATTATTCAGGCGGGAATAAAAGACAATGTTATTCCAACCATGGCAGAAGCGGTTGTGAATTTCAGGATATTGCCAGGTGAGAGTTCAGCAGATGTACTTGAGCATATAAGAAAAGTTATTGATGACCCACGTGTAATTATTGAGCCGCTGAAAGATTTTATCAACGAGCCTGCGCCTTTTTCACCAACAGATGCAGCGGGTTTCCAGGTGATTTTCAAAACCCTCAGGCAGGTTTATCCCGAGGCCTATGTTGCACCAACCCTTACGCTTAGTGCCACCGATAGCCGCCACTTTTCGGTTATCACAGATAACATTTACCGTTTTGCACCCATCAGAGTTACCGCTGAAGACATGGCCCGGGTACACGGGTTGAATGAGCGGACAAAAATTGAAGATTACCTTCGCGGGATAGGTTTCTATTACATGCTGATTAAAAACTCACAATAGTTTTATTACATATCTTCTGCAGGCTCAGCTGCCTCCCGCTGTCGAGCCCTTTTATCTTTTTCGTTGACAGGGTTGGCATCCATTACCCACATCCCGCGGCCATGTGTAGCAATGACTATCATATTATCGCGGGGATGGATTATCAGGTCATGAACATAAACATATGGCAATGTTCCCAGTACATCCCACCTGTTACCACCATCCCTGGTGACGTAAACGGCACAGTCGGTTCCGGCATAAAGAATGTCAGGGTTTACGGGGTCTTCCCTTATGACGTTTACCGGTCCGAGAGGGATATTACCGGATATATCTTTCCATGTAGTTCCAAAATCAGTTGATTTCCAGATATATACCTGAAAATCATCATCCCTTCTGCCTGTCTGTGTCATATAAACAGTTCCGATGTTATATTTTGAAGCAACAATACGGGAAACAAATTTCTGAGGTACTGCTCCGCTGCGTATTTCTGTCCAGGTTTTGCCTCCGTCTTTTGTTCTCCATACTCTGCCGTCGTCGGTACCTGCATAGATAAGTCCGAATCTCAGAGGTGATTCGTCGATTACTGAAATTGTCTGGTAATTTATATCGCCTCGTTTTTTAGGGTCGTTGTACGACAGGTCGGGGCTGATTATCTCCCAGGTGTCACCGCCGTCTTTAGACATCATAACGTACTGCATACCGTGATAAATTATATTTGGGTTATGAGGAGATATCAAAGTTGGAGCGTTCCATTCTCCTCTCAGAGGCGTTTCATCGGGATAAGTATTTGGGAGGAGGCTTTTTGTTTCGCGTGGGTAAGTATCAATTTTCCCCCGTTGCAGTCTGCCGTAGAAGGAACTTGCATAGATGGTATTGTTATCTACGGGATTTATTGCGTGCATACTTCCTTCGGCTCCAAGGGTATTTTTGAATTCCTGTGCAGGCACTCTGTCTCTTCCTCTTGAAAGGTCGACAGGTGCATAGAAGCTGTGGTGGTCCTGTATTGAGCCGAATACTCTGAATGGTGTGCTCATGTCGTATGCTACGTTATAGAATTGCGCAAGTGGGAGGGGTTCAATGGGGTATTTCCATGTAGCTCCTTTATCGTACGAAATAGTCAGTCCACCATCCTGAACGTCAAGCAGGTAGTTTGAGTTTTCAGGGTCTATCCATAGTCCATGGTGGTCGACGTGAGGTCCACGCAATGGCCGGAAAGTTTTACCTCCGTCGGTCGATTGATTAAGATTTATTCCGAGGGTATAGACTGTGTTTTCGTCAAGAGGGTCAACACGAATTTGTCCGAATACCCAGCCGTATGTGCCTGAATGGCGTTCCATATATGTTTTCTGGTCGGGTGTAAGGCCGCTCACCTGTTTCCACGACTCTCCGGCATTGTCGCTCCGGTAAACGGTAGCGCCTTTGATTACGTCGGCTCTTGGTCTGCCGTATGAATCGAGTTCGCCGGGCTGGGCTTTGTATGCTACTTCGTAATTGTCGACAAGGGCGTATAGTACATCGGGTTTTGTAAGACAGAGGTCGATACCTATTCTGCCCATTTTGTTGGGTGCCGGCAGGCCTTCATTTATTTTTTTCCAGTTTCTGCCGCCGTCGGTTGATTTCCAGATGCCGTTGTTTTTTGTTGTTTCGTAGGTTCTCGGGTCGTTCCATTTAAGGCGGATGCGTTCCCATGTGGTACAATATAATATGTCGGGGTCTCTGGGGTCGAGAAGGAGGTCGAATACTCCGGTATTCTGGTCGATATACAGGATATTATTCCATGTTTTACCGCCGTCGGTGGTTTTGAAGAGGCCTCTTTCAGGGTTAGGAGTCCATTCGTGGCCGGTAGCTGCTACGTAAACAATATTTGAGTTTTTGGGGTTGATACGTATTCTGCCTATGGTGAAGGTGTTTTCGAGTCCCATATTTGACCATGTTTTACCGCCGTCGGTAGTTTTAAATACACCGCATCCGGCGTTTGAGCTTCTGAAGATGTTTGCCTCGCCGGTGCCTACCCATACCACGTTGGGGTCGTTTGGATCGATGGCGATATCACCTATTGAGGCTGTTGGCATGGCGTCGAATACTGGTATAAAGGTTGTGCCCTCATTTATGGATTTCCATACTCCGCCTGAGGCGGAGGCTATCCAGATAGTATAGTTTTTTCCGCGCGGGGATATTGCTTCGACGTCGGTGCAGCGTCCGCTGATGTTTGTTGGTCCGAGGTATTGCCACACAAGGTCTTTGTATGGTGAGTTTTGCTGCATCGTTTTGTGTTTTTCAAACAACTGGACTTTTTCGTTTCCGCTGGTAAGGGGTGGTTTTACCTGGGGGTATACTGGTAAAATTACTATAAGGGCTGTTGTGATTATGGACAGCATTTTTCGGTTTAATGGGTTCATAGGCATATGTTTTAAAGGGTGTTGTGATTCACGTATAAAAGTAAGATTAATTTCAGTAAAATGAGTTATAAGTTTTTAACAGAGTGTTGAATGTTTTGAGGGTTGGTTGGATGTTTTTATCGAATGTGAAAAATTATCAGATAAAAAATTTTATTAAATAGAAAATTTTATCAGTTGGTATATTTTATCAAATGAAAATTATTACTATTTGATAAAAATTATCAAATAAAAAAAATTATTAATTGATAAAAATTACTATTTGATAAAAATAATCAAATAAATAAAATTATTATCTAGTAAATATTTTAAGATAGAAAAAAATATCAGTTAAAAAAATTATCAAATAAGAATAATTATTATTTGATATTAATTACCATTTAATAAATACTCCCGCTTAATAACATCTTTAACCTCTAATTGAAAAAACTGAATATGAGATTTCTGTATATCATCGGGAATAAAATAATTCAAATGGACAACCAGCCTATCTCAGTTATAACGCGGCAATGTAAAGAGAAACTCCGTCCCTCCACCCTGACGCTTCCTTACAGATATTTCACCACGATGCAACAGTATCGCATTCTTTACTATCGCCAGACCCAAACCTGTTCCACCACTCTTCCTCGATCGCCCCGAATCTACCCTGTAAAACCTTTCAAAAACCCTCGGCAAATGCTCCTCAGGAATACCAATGCCATCATCGGAAAATGAGAAATAATAAAACTTCTTGTCCCTGCTGTATGCCTTTATCCTTATTGTGATATTCTCACCAGCATAATTTACAGAATTCTCCATAAGATTCTGAAAAACCGAAAGAATAAGAGATTTGTCACCCTTCACCACAACATCATCTTCAACAGTTGACTCAACATTAATATTCTTTGATTTTATTGCAGATTTGAAAATATTTGTCACATCCCTGATAATCTTTTTTACTTTCACTTTCTCAGGCTGGAAAGAACTTCCAGCTTCCTCAATTTTATTTAGCAGCGAAATGTCATTTATAAGAGTGTTTAGCCTGTCGGCTTGCGCAAGTGCCTTCTTGAGAAAATATTTCCTTGTTCTGGCTTCCATGCTGCCATCATTGTACATCGTCTCGAGATATCCCTTTATGGATGAAACAGGTGTCTTAAGCTCATGTGCTATATTGGAAGTCATCTGCTGCTTTATAATCCTGTTTTTCTCAGTCTTCGTAATATCACTTATTATGATTTCAAAAGTCCTGTCGTTGAAAACTACACACTGTATCCTGAAATACCTGCCGTTAATACTTATCTGGTATTCTGTTTTAGGTAGCTCATCAGAAGGAGCAAAATCCGAGTATATGTGCTCCAGAAATGCGTTAACATGTTCAAATTCGGAAACTTTTAAAAATGCCTCGGGCAGTAAGCTAAGTTCCCCCGAAATCATGTTCATGTAATAACTGAAATGATCATTCGAAAATATCAGTTCCCGCTTCTCAGAGAAAAAAGCAATCCCTTCATTAAGCGCGTTGAGATGACTGAAAAGCTTCTCCCTCTCATTCGCCAGATCATTTTTTGTTTTGAGCAAATTGTTATATATCTCAAGTATTCTGGAACCAATTACTCCCAGCTCATTTTTTGGAAATTTTGATTCAAAAGGCTTATTGTTGCTGACATTCAGTGCAAAATCCCTGAGCCTTGTAATTGACTCTGCAAAACGGTTCGTCACAATCATAAGAACCAACCCCAGTAAAATGAAAATACCCAGAATAATAAACAAAAAGAATAATCTTGCCTTGAGGAAATTGGCTATGCTAACATCATATATTACCGCAGTTCTTATAAAATAGTCACCGAAGAATTTCGCAAAATAATAATAGACAATGCCAGTTGTCCCTGATTTCCTTACGGCCATTCCAAACATTTTATGCTTCGATTCAATTATCTCAATTCTTCCCAGATGGTTTTCCATATGGCTCAAGTCCGGAACAGAACTGTCATATAGAACAATGCCGGTTGTATCAATGATTGTCAGCCTGAGGTTCTTATTCGGGAAGAGTTTCACCAGTGAATCAATTTTATGGTAGTCTCCAGTTTCATGTATATTATTTGCTTTAATAAAATTGTTTGTTATCAGGGTGAGATTCTGTAACTCATTGTTCAGTGCAGAAGTTCTGTAATCTTTTTCACGTAAATAGAGATAAAAAATAATCATCAGTGCAACAGTGAGAAAGATTGCTGAATAAAAGAAAAGAAGATTATTTCTGAATTTATTTTTTCCATTCATCATGATATTACAGCATTAACTCCATTCAAAATAGTAACCATAACCAGATTTGTTTTTTATACTTGAAGAATATTTCCCGAGTTTGCCCCTTAACCTTGTTATGTTAACATCTACTGTACGGTCAGTAACAATTACATCTTTACCCCAAACCCGGTCGAGAATTTCTTCCCTCGAAAATATTTTTCCAGGGTTATCTACAAGAAGTTTCAGGATTTCATATTCTTTTTTGGTAAGTTCAATTTTTTTATTGTGAATTATCAGTCTTTTTTTGCTTGTATCGAGCTCAAAATCACCAATTTTAACAGTCTGAGCCTGCGATTTCTTTGTGCTTTCTGCTCTTTTAAGCACAGCCTTTACCCTCGCAGTGAGTTCATTTATCGAGAAAGGCTTTGTTATATAGTCATCGGCACCAAGACTGAAACCTGTAAGAATATCATTCTCTGTATTCTTGACTGTCAGAAAAATTACCGGGGTCTCAATATTCATCTCTTTTCTCATCATGTCCGCAAGCTTAAATCCTGAAATCTGCCCCATCATTACATCAAGGAGAATAAGATCAAATTCCCCCAGAGGCTTTTTCAAAGCTTCTTCAGCTGAATGAGCCGTTTCTGTTGCATACCCTTCATTCCGTAAGTTGTATTGAAGTATTTCACAGAGATCTTCCTCATCATCAACAATAAGTATCCTTTTCCCTCTTAAATCCATAAATAAAAGATTTGATACGATGCAAATTTAATTGAAAAACAGATAACCTAATAATATAAATTATTGATTTACTGTTACAAAATTATTACAAATCAGCCTGATATGTAATATCAATTTAACCAAATGTTCACCGATTTGTAGCCGCTTTTGCCTGAGGCATTGTTCAACTTTGCAATGTGTAAAGAATGGGAAAATCATCATCTTAAAATTATGGAAACTTTAAAGCTTATTTTTCTCGCTATAATGTGGACATTAACAACTGCAATGAATGGACAGACAGGAGCAATTGAGGGTATTGTCAAAGACCACTCTACAGGCTCAGTTCTTCCCGGCGCCACAGTAATAATTGAAGGAACTAACACTGGAACTGCTACGGACCCTGAGGGAAAATTCAGGTTTACAAACCTTAAGCCGGGTTTGTACAATCTGAAAATTACTTATGTCTCATATCTTCCTGAAACCATCGAAAAGGTTAAGGTCGAACAAAATAAAACAACTCAGGTAGAGGCTGTTTTGAAAGAAAATACGGTATCTCTTTCGGATGTTACAGTTACAGCTGTAAGGAAGACAAATACTGAATTATCCATTATCAGCGACATTAAAACAAATGCCTTTGTAACAATAGGTATTTCAGGTCAGCAGATTTCAAAAACTCTCGACAAGGATGCTTCTGAAGTTGTCAGAAGAGTCCCGGGAATAACGATCCAGGATGACAGATTTATTATCGTCAGAGGTTTATCAGAAAGGTATAACAACGTGTGGCTTAACAATGCAGCAACTCCCAGTGCCGAAGCTGATGTCAGGGCATTTTCCTTCGACGTGATACCAGGTTCAATGATAGAAAATATCATGATAATCAAATCATCGGCTGCTGAACTACCTGCAGATTTTTCTGGAGGTTTTGTAAAGATTACGACCAGAAATATGCCTGAGAAAAATAGTATTATATTCTCATACAGTACCGCTTTTAATGAAGGGTCGACTTTCAGAAAATTTAATAAATACGACGGCAGTTCTACTGATATTCTGGGTTTTGATGATGGGATTAGAGCACTTCCTGAAGGCATGCCGGCACACCTTAATGAATATGAATCGGCCACCAATCCTGCGGTCAGGGAAAGGATTACTGCAATTGGCAGATCAATGAATAAAATATGGCTACCCTATGAAAAGATAGCATTGCCGGATCAGAAAATTCTTCTGGGTATCAACCGGAAATTCGAGCAGGGGAAATTTAAAGCCGGAAATACTACAGCCATTAGCTGGAGTTGGTCGGATAACATTGATTTAATAGAAGCAAACGATTATACCATTTATGACTATGTAAATGACAGGCCATTATATCTGAACCAGTTTTATGACAAACACTATACAAATTCTGCAAGAGTTTCAATTATGCATAACTGGGCATTTCTGGCAGAAAGAAGCAGGTTTGAAATACGAAACCTTTTTAACCAGGCAGGATATACCCGTACCATAGAAAGAAAAGGCAGAGAATGGTACAACGATGGCAGGTATATCTACTCGGAAGAACTCAGATATATGAGCCGTTCTATCTATACCGGGCAGATAACAGGAAGTCACTCTCTTAACAATTCAGGTTCATCTAAAATCGAATGGATTGCAGGCTATTCTTCTTCCGGTAAAAACGAGCCCGATACAAAACGCTACCGCTACATAAGAAATCCTCAGGATACAACAAAATATATTCTCCTCTTTAGCGACAACGCAGATCTGTCATCAGTGTCAAGAATGTGGATAAAACTTAATGAAAGCACTCTAACCGGCTCCTTAAACCTTACACTGAGCCCTGCAGTTTTCAACGGGAAAAAAGCAGAAATCAAAACGGGGGTCTATTTTGAAAGTAAATCGAGAAGTTTCAGAGCCAGAAATTTTGGTTATGCTAAAGGAAGTCTCAATTCAGGTTTCAGCCAGACATCCCTGCCAATAACCGAGATCTTCAGAGATGAGAATATTAATCTTACCGACGGAATTAAACTGGTGGAAATGACTGCACTATCTGATTCATATACTGCTTCAAACCTTCAAATGGCTGCCTATGCTTCAGCAAGGATTCCGATTACATCCAGATTAAACCTCTATTCAGGTGTGAGAATAGAAAGAAACAAACAGACCCTTTCGAGTTATAAACAGGGTTCAACTGTGAGGGTTGATGTTGACCGTGATTCAGTCAATGTTTTCCCTTCAGTTAATTTGACTTATAATTTCTCAGAAAAGAGTCTTGTAAGGGCAGCATACGGGATGACAATCAACAGACCGGAATTCAGGGAGATAGCCCCCTTCTACTATGTTGATTTTGAATTGAATGCAGGAATATACGGAGAACCGGAAATCAGGCAAGCCTATATTCATAATTTCGATATTAGATATGAACTCTATCCTGAAAACGGAGAAATGTTCAGCATCGGGATTTTTTACAAGGATTTTTTAAATCCTATTGAGCAGGTTATCCTTGGAAACAGCCCTACTCAGTATTCATTCAGGAACGTAAAATCGGCTTACAGTGCAGGAATAGAGGCAGAACTCAGGAAATCACTGGCCTTCATACCTGGAATGGAGGATTTCAATTTAGTACTAAACGGTTCACTGATTAAGAGCAGAGTTCATTTTGAAGAGGGCTCGCTCTACAGAAACAGACCTCTTGAAGGACAGTCACCATACATTATTAATGCAGGACTTTTCTATCAGAATAATGAAAAGGGTTTGATGATGAGCTTATTGTACAATGTTATCGGTAAACGTATTACTGCTGTCGGAAGACCTTCGCCAAACCAGTGGGAAGATATACCCGATATCTATGAAATGCCTCGAAATGTTATAGACCTGACGTTCAGCAAAACGTTAGGGAATAGGATTGAAATTAAGGGAGGTATTAAAGATATCCTGAATCAGCCTGTGAGATTTGTCCAGAATGTGAATGCAACGGTCGACATGAATGTATATGCCCGGGGGGCCGATACAGGTATGAAATACTTTGACAGAAACCAGGTAACCAAGTATTATATACCTGGAAGGACATTTATAATTGGAGTATCTCTGAAGTTCTGATCAGAAATATATAAATAAATGATTAGTAACTATTTAAATTAATTAATTATGAAAATTGATTTTAGCAAAAAATTTCTTACAGCAGCACTTATTGTAATTTCATTGTTTGCTGTATCATGTGAAAAAGAAGTTAAAGTAACGGCAATTGAACTGAGCAGGACTTCGGCTGAGGTTATGGTCGGTGCCACCCTTAATCTAACAGTTGTATTTACTCCTCCGGATGCAACAGACAAAGGAATTATCTGGAAAACATCCAATAAAGACATTGCAACCGTTGCAGAGGGAGTTATAACGGGTGTGGCTGTTGGGCAAGCCGGGATAACGGCTATCAGCAGATCTGATACTACTTTGAAGGCTGTATGTGAGGTTACAGTAATACCTTCAAACGGCCAACAGATAACTCTCAGTGGCGATATTACAAGCGATATAACACTCTATTCAAATGCCCGTTACTTTCTGTCAGGTTTTGTATATGTAAAAAATAATGCAACAATTACCATACAGCCTGGGACAATAATAAAAGGAGTTTCTGGCACAAAAGGTACGCTTATTATTGAGAGAGGTTCAAAAATAATAGCCGAAGGTACTCCATCGCAACCGATAGTATTTACTTCCGATAAACCAGCAGGACAGCGTGCGATGGGTGACTGGGGTGGAATTGTAATTTGCGGCAGGGCAACGACCAATAAACATGACATGGGCACAGGTGTTGGCGTGGCAGAAGGTGGAATCGGCTCTCTCTACGGAGGTAATGATGACTCTGATAATTCAGGAATTCTTAAGTATGTAAGAATAGAGTTTCCGGGTATTCCTCTTACTTCCACACCTAACAGCGAAATTAACGGACTGACTTTATATGCGGTAGGAAGTGGAACAGTTATTGACCATGTACAGGTTTCGTTCAGCGGCGACGACTCGTTTGAATGGTTCGGAGGAACAGTTAATTGTAAATATCTTGTCGCATTCAGAGGGCTTGATGATGATTTTGATACTGATAACGGTTACAAAGACAAAATACAGTTTGCTCTGGGAATCCGCGATCCAAATC
>JBASIK010000072.1:0-6311 GCA_049654745.1 Bacteroidales bacterium | reverse complement strand
TCCCAGACACATAAATGCATCAAGCATCTTTTCATCCCAGTTTTCTTCAATTTGTCTATCTGAAATAGGCTTTAACCAATAACCTCCAAAATGTTTAATCTTATAACCTGAATCAATAAATTCTTTTCTTAAAGTTTCCGGATTATAAATTCTCATATGCCCATGGTGTTTATCCTTTTCCAAAAATTCAAATTCAGAATTAATTAATCCCATTAATACTGCTGCCTGTCTGTGAATAGATCTTGCATTAGGAACAGAACAGAAAATTATACCATCGTCTTTCAAATTACTTCTGATTTTAATCAAGATCTTTTTAGGGTCTGAAACATGTTCGAGTACATGTCCAAGAATTATATTATCAAATTTCTTTTCTAATATGAAATCTTCAAATAACTCATTAATTATTAATATTTCATTGCCAGCAAATTTCTTTCTTAACAAATCAGAAAATACACTTGAACCTTCAACAACAGTTACGTCCTTGCTTACCTTTATTAACTCTTCAGTCATTAAGCCTTCTGCAGGTCCTAACTCAAGAATTGAACCTTCAAGGAGAAATCTTTTTAATACTTTAAAAGAATATTTTATCATAGAGCTGCCTGTAAAAGAAGAATAAAGGCTACCCTCAGATATTTTATTTAGCCTAGCTTTTAAAGCTTTATTCATAACTGCTTATTTAACTATAGTAAATAAGTTTAATTCTGAAAAATTCTTTAATACTGTGTTTACCCCACAAGATTTAAGAAAGGTTTGATTTCTTTGGCCATCTGCCAATGCAATAAAATTTATTTTTGCTTTCTGTGCTGAATAATAATCTTTTTCAGTGTCCCCAATATAAATATTTGGTTTATATTTCTCCAATATTTTTGCTTTTTGGGTTACGGTATTTTCAGGATTAACAATAAAAACATCGTCAATTAGAGTATTATTATTGTAAAATAATCTATTAAGCTCAACAAAAAAATTATATTTTAGCTTTCTGGCTGTCAGGATGATTATTCTCTTTTCATTATTTTTAATCTCATTAAATAATTCATATACACCTTCTTTTATTGAATCAAAACTTAACCATTCATTCTCTTCAATTAAATCTTTCCATCTACTTGCAATCTTAACTGCATAATTATTTAAAATCTTACACTCAATTAAGGCCTCTTGTGTATTCAATCCTTCGCGTTTAAAAGCCCACCATTTATCAAGATTAACTGTTTTAATATTAAAGGCTGAAGATAATAATATTACTCTTAAAACTTCTTTTTGCCTTACATCCGCTCTTACTAATGTGCCATCAAAATCAAAAGCAATTATATCTGATTTTCTTCTACATAACATATTCTGAATATTGTCTTGTTACAAATTTTTCATTAAAATCTCTTCGGAAATATTTTGATGGATTTTCACCCCATAAAGCAGAAAACATTCCACTGAAAAAATCTAGCCCTGCAGCAACGCTAAGAGCGGTTCCTGCCCCAAGTCTTGCATTAATATCTGTAATAACAAAACTCCCATTTTGCATCATAACTTGAAAACAAAAACTTAATAGATTCAAATCATTAGCTAAAGAATAGGCTAGGTCTTTCAATGTTTTATCAAAAAAAATTCTTGTTTTTGTACATACGCCGCTTTTAACTTCTATTCTTTCTCTGCAAGCAAAATGAAAACTCTCATATTTCTTTGAATAACATACATCAACAGTTATTTCTGGCGTTTCACAGACTTCTTGTAAAATATAATTTTCATCATTTAAATAAAGCTTTGCTTCGTCTTTATAGATCCTTCTTACTGATTTTGACCCATAACCTCTTTTAGGTTTTACAATTAATTGCTCATTATTTATATTTTCCAATGTTTTTTTATCTATTAATATTGTTTTTGGAGTAGGATATCCTTTTTTTGTTAGCCATGTATATGTCAAATATTTATCAAGACATATTTCTGCAATTTCTGGATCTTTTACCTGAAGAAATATGTTATTAGAATTATTTATTTCCTGAAAAATTTTTGCACATTTAAATATTTCTAGATCAATAATTGGAATATATGTATCAACGGAATAATTGTTAATTATTTCACCAATTATTACATTAAATTTTTCATCAGCAATTGGTGGTACTTTTACAAAGTAATCTGATAAGAGACTTGCTGTTACAAGATGTTGCGGATTAATATCTATTGAAACAATTATGGCATTAAAATTTTTCCTAAGAGCTTTTATTGCAGCAAAAGATGTTGCCGTGCCAGCTGATCCAATTAAAACAATATGCTTTCTTTTCCTCATTATTAATTCTAACTATTTAGTTTTAAAATTCAAATACTCTTTATAATCCCTTATGTAATCACACTCATCATACTTATGTGAAGCTAAAACCAGACAAACAGAACCTGAAGAAAAATTCAGTTCATGTGCCCAGATACCAGGTGGTATGTAGAGACCATAAAATGGTCTGTTAAGGGTAACTGTTTTCTTATTAGTGCCATCATCCATAGCTACCTCAAAACTTCCGCTTGCAGCAATAATAAACTGGTGGCATTCCTTGTGTGCATGTGCTCCCCGTGCTTCACCTGCTGGTATATCATACAGATAAAAAACACGTCGTGGTTCAAATGGTAGATTTTTCAGTCCTTCTATTATCGAAATATTCCCTGCACGGAAAGAAACTTTAGGAACTTCTATTAAAACACAATCATTTATTGTTGCCCCTATCATTTTCTAAAATTTTCTGGAATTCTTCAAAACGCCTTATATAATCTCCTTCTGAATAAAATGTTGAAGCTAAAATCAACGCCAGAGAATTTGTCGAAAAATTCTCAAGCATCCGCCATATCATTTTTGGAACATATACTCCATAATATGATCTGTTCAAGTGAAATCTGTATTCCTGCCTGCCATCGTGCAGCACAACATCGAAGCTTCCCGAGAGTGCCACAATGAATTCCTCCGTTTCTCTGAATGCATGTCCTCCACGTTTCTCTCCCCCGGGAACATCATAAATCCAGTAAACCCTCTTTATCTTAAAAGGTATATGATTCTCCTCCTCAATGAAAGAGAGATTGCCGCGGGGGTCTGAGATCTTTGGGAGGTGTATTATTTCCGGCTTCATTTCAGTATTTTCATTATTTAATGCCATTTTCTTAAAAGTATGCAGTAGGTAGTATGCAGTAAGCAGAAAGTTAGTAGTTAATTATTCAGGAATTTGCTATTTTTTCTCTGCATACTACTTACTGCTTACTACCTACTGCTTACTTCTTACTTAAAAGAAACAACATCTCCACCTCACCCCCACTTTAGAGTTCATTCCTCCAGATAATACTTCCTATAGTCCCCCTTTCCATAGACCCCATACTGGCTATACCCATAACTGTACCCGTAACCATAATAAAACCCGTAACCGTACCTCAGACCGTAGCCGTAATAACCCGTTACATTGATATCATTGACAACTATTGCAGGATTTTTAAGTTCCTGTTTTTCATAAATTGATTGTATCAGTTCAAGGGTACTCTTGTGGGAAAATCTCTGACGTATTACGAAAATGTTTATGTCGGAATACAATCCTATAAGAAGGGCATCTGATACAACTCCTACAGGCGGAGTGTCGAGTACTATAAATTCAAAATCTTTTTTTGCCGTTTCAAAAAATTCTTTCATCCTCTCAGAATCTAAAAGTTCGGAAGGATTGGGCGGGACAGGACCGGAGGGTACAAAACTCAGGTTTTCAATGCCGGTCTGTTTAATGATATCCTTATAAGAGCTCTCCCCTGCAAGGAAAGTACTGAGACCTTCTTCATCTTCAAAACCAAGCAGTCTGTTGAGTCTGGGTCTGCGCAGGTCAATGCTTGCAAGAAGAGTTTTTCTGCCTGCACCGGCAATAACAGCGGCAAGATTCATTGCAACAAAAGTTTTACCTTCACCGCTTATTGTGCTGGTAACTGATATTATCCCCCTGCCGGCACCATTCAGGTAGTATTTCAGATTCGTTCTTACTGTTCTGAATGATTCAGCCAGCGATGAACCTGGCTTTTCAATTACAGGAAACTCGTTTCTGTAACTGTTATGCCCGATAAAACCTATTATCGGTACTGTTGTTTTCTTTTCAATGTCTTTTCTGTCGAAAATTTTGTTGTGCAGTTGATCCACAAGGAAAATATAAATCCCGGGAATAAACAATCCAAACAGAATTGCAAAAAGATAATTTCTCCTTGCCTTTGGCTTAATAAGGGCACAGTTAGATGCTACTGCCCTGTCAATTATCCTGTTACCCGGCACATTGGAAGCTTTTGCAATTGCCGCTTCAGACCTTTTTTCAAGCATGTAGGTATATACGGTATTGTTAAGCTCAAACTCCCTCTGAATATTTATAAGTCTCCTTTCAGTGCCCGGCAGTTTGTTGAGTTCCTTCTCAACTTCAGAAATCCTTTTATCAATATCTTTTAATGTACGCTCAACATTTACAATGTTGTTACGCACGTTTTCAATAATTGCATTCCTTACGTATTCAATTCTCGATTCAATAAGTCCTATAGCCGGCTGGTTCTCAACCATGTTGTAACCTAATTCCCTTTTCTGATTCTGAAGTTTTGAGAACTCCTCAACCAGTCCTGTAAGAACAGGGTCGGTTACTCCCATTATTGAAGGTGACACAACATCTGCTGTCCCTTTTCTTCCACTCATGTATTCCAGAAGATATTCGAAATATTGTTTCTGTAGCTGTGTTGTAATCTTTTCTCTCGAAAAACTCTCCAGTTTTGTCTTTATAGTGTTCCCTTCAGCGCTTAAGTCAATCAGCTTGTTAGCCTGCCTGAATTCCTCCAGTTTTTTCTCGGCATTTGAAAGTGAATCGGCAATAAGCTGAAGCTGGCTATCGATGAACCTTATTGCATTTTCGGCTGTCTCGTTTTTGAACTCAAGACCGAGTTTATTGTAAACCTCCATCAGTTTGTTCAGGTAGTCCGCTTCCTGTTGCGGAACATATCCCGAAACTGAAAGAGTTACAAGGGTTGCTTCCTCATTTACCGGATTAATGGAAAGTTTGCTCCGGTAACTGTTTGCAAGCTGTTCAGGCCGGTTAAACCAGAAGATATATCTGTTTGAAAGTGACTCATCGTATCTGAAATTTTCCGGATCTCTTTTTATAATAGTAAAATTATAACCAGCTTCATTGAATCGTTCGCCGAACCTCCACTCCCTTCTGCTAAGTTCCGTTCCATTGATGTCGAGAGTATAAGTATCATCCGAAATTATTTTCAGATATATTTTTTGATTTGCACGCTGTTCCCTCAGAGAATCATAAAGCACAATAAATGGTGCCGATTTATAGTGTCTGTTCTGTGCAATACCCCTTCGTCCTAATCCAATAATTGTTACATTGAACTCTGGAAGCTCGAGCATGGCACGGTAATTAACACTGAAGGATTTCAAAATTCCCATTTCGTTCTGCAGGTTCTGCATGCTGCGGAACATGTCGCCTCCCGGTACAAGGCGGTCAAGACCACTCATGTCGGTCCCTTTATCCTCTTTTATTAACATAGATGCCGTAACGGTATATATTTTTTCTGAATAGGTGTTTATCCCGTAAGCCAGCATCAGTGCAAGGAAAAGTGCAAGGGCAAACCAGTACCAGTTGCTCAGGAATAGTGACAGGTACCTGCGTAATTCAGGGGAATCATCCTCATAGTTATAATTCGAAGAAGGAAGGTTGGGGTTGTGGATTGGCATTTGTCGATGGTTTAAACTGTAAATATTTAATTATAATTTTATTACATTATGATTCGCACCATTTGGCGCTGCGCGCTGCTGTGCCCGCCGAAAGCTTGCTGAAGGCGGGTCATTCGCTTCGCGTCATTTGCACCTCACTGCGTTCGGTGCGTCATTCAGCCTTCGCCTGTCATTCGGTGGTCATTTGCACCTCGCGGGGCTCGGTGCGCCATTTGGCCTTCGGCCGTCATTCAATGGTCATTTGCGCCTCGCGGGCTCGGCGCGTCATTCGGCCTGCGGCCGTCATTCAATTGTCATTTGCGCCTCGCGAAGCTCGGCGCGTCATTCGGCGCTTCGCGCCGTCATTCAGTGGTAGAAGTTTTACCGATTGATTTTATATAGTTGTTTAGCTTTATGCCTATATCGTCTATCATCTTCTGGAAAGTATCAAAATCTTCTGCTTTAAGAAGTTGACGATTATGTGCTTTCATAAGCCAGGTCTTTGTCTCATATAAGGAACCTCTTGAATAGTATCCAAAATTAATATTCTCCCTGTAATGATACCTGCCAAATCCTTCACTCAGATTTGCCGCTATCGAATCTGCTGCCCTTACTA
>JBASIK010000071.1:0-2461 GCA_049654745.1 Bacteroidales bacterium | reverse complement strand
CGCTTCTCCCACAATAGAGGTGATAAGAGCAGATGGGTGATTGTATTTGACATGCACTTCATTCCATGAGCCATCAGGGTTCTGGTTTTCAAGCACCCAGTTAAGGAGTTTTTCAATCAGATCTGTGTAATCATTCCCTTTGAGCCCGTTTATCCGGATAAGGGTTTTTACACACTCGGCACTCACTCTATTTCTGGAAATTCCATAGACTGGATCGACTGTGTAAGCCAGGTTTCCCTCAACCTTCACAACAGGAATTATTCCGTTTTGAATAATCCTTAAAATTACAGAATAAATTCGTTCATTGAGATCCTGCATAGCTGATACCATCAGTCAATATAGGGGTTGTTTTTTCAACTGCGATGCTTTCTATATTAGATTTAAGACTTAATGCGATCTGCTGCCTGCTATAGTGTTTGTTTACGAAAGCCCATCCTTTCTTGCCCATTATTACCCGTTTCTCCGGGTTTCTCAATAAATATAATATAGCATCTGCAATAGCATCAGGATTGTTTTCAGCAATTATTCCCCCGCCTGAAACTTCAGCTAGTTTTCGGATTTCTCCTTCCCCACACCCCACAAATGGAATTCCACATGCCATATACTCATAAGCTTTTGTAGGTACTGCATATTCAAGTGTTTTTAGCTTTCTCAATGGGGCTACTCCTATGAGCGATTCAGAAATCATTTTAGGGATATCCTTCCTTGGAAGCAGGCCTGGAAACTCTACAAAATCCGTAAGCCCATTCTCTACAGTTATCTTTTCCAGATATCCTTTAATATCGCCATCTCCAACTATCAATAACTTCAGGTCGAATTGTTCATTTATCTTTTTCATTGCTAGAATTACATCCTCAAGATCCTGAGCGTGTCCTATGTTACCTGCATAAATTATCTGGTTTTTCTTGGGGATATTAAGGGGATAAAAGAGATTTGTGTCAACACCATTTGGTGTAATTTTCATCATCCTTTTATCTACCTTTTTATATGTTCTCAAAATGTCTTGACCAAGCTCTTCTGTAGTTATGCAAATCATATCAGTATTTGAATAGCAGAACTGTTCATATGCTCTACTTATTTTTTCCAGTAAACTTCCCTTCTTCAAAAAACCAAGGCTGATAGAAGCATTAATCCAGAGATCTCTTACATCCATAACCCACTTCTTTCTGAATAATAACTTTGCCGGGATTCCTCCAAATCCAGTAAAAATTGGTGGAGCAGAAGTAATAATTACGTCAAATTTACGAGAATTGAAAAATATCCACAAAATAGTATGAAGCGGGAAAGTAAGGTAATACGCAATTCGCCCCATAAATCCAGGGTTTTGACAATTAGGCTGCCATGCAAGTAAATTTATTACTTTTATCCCATTCATTTCTCTTGATTCTGAAATGCTCCATTTTCTTTTAAAAGAACCAGAGGGAAAACAGGGATGTGGAGCAAGAACGGTAATATCTAAACCCAGTTTTTGAAGATGACTGGACATATCAAAAATACGTGAAGCATTTCCTGATTTTTCAGGCGGAAAATGCTGTGATATAATCAGAACCTTCATGATTTAACCTCAAAATTAAAATTTAAAGGCGCTTTGCATTGTTATTTTAATAATCAGCAGTTTTCTATTTTTTATATTACATATAAAGTGAAAAATGATATGAAAAGCATTCTTCCCATGATAATCTAGGAAACCGTATTTTATTGGGTTTTCTGTCGATCCGTCAACATCGTAACGAACGCCATTTCGACTTCGGTTATGCGGAGGTTGGATTTTCCGGCGTCGGCGAGCATTTCACTTTCTATTGCCATGCCCTGGGCTTTGAAGCGGAAGACGTCTTTTGTTGAGGCTGAGAAGGCTCGGAAGCCGCTCTGGGAATCTGTGATCCGGAGGCCGGAGTTGAGATTTGTTACTCCGTCGAGGATTGTCTGCCCGACGCGGCGGTAGGCTGGGGTATTCTTGTCAAGGCCGTTGAGGTATCGGCTGCCGTTGACCATGTCGGCTTCGCCTTTGAGGATTGGGGCAACCAGCCGCGGGATCTCGGCGGGGTTGTGCTGACCGTCGGAGTCCATGGTCACAATGACGTCTGCACCCAGGTCGGCTGCGGCTGTAAAGCCGGTTTTGAGAGCTGCGCCTTTTCCGCGGTTCGTTTCATGGCGAACAACTTCGGCGCCTGCTTTCCCGGCGACCTCGGCTGTGCGGTCCGAACTGCCGTCATCGACCACGATCACGTTGTCTGCATACTGGCTAGTTAGCAGGACTATGCTTCCGATAGAGACCTCCTCATTATAAGCAGGAAGAACCACAGTTATGTTCTGAGGGACTGTAACCTCCTTGTATGCTTTTTCCTCGCATTGAATCATGCACTGAGAACTTTTACCGGTGTTAAGCTCATTATTCATCTGTTCAACCTTTTTTCTGAACATATATTACAAGAACTTATTTAAATTTTTTGCTAATACTGTT
>JBASIK010000070.1:0-5077 GCA_049654745.1 Bacteroidales bacterium | reverse complement strand
TATCAATCACTCTGTCGAAATGTCCTGGTTTATGAAAACCAAGTGCATTTTCTCGACTAAGGGTTTGTGTGGTTTTTATTTCTTCAGCAGTAAGCCATTTTCTTTCCGAGAATGTATATTCCAGCTTGTTTCTGTAATAGTACTGCTGAGGCGAGCCAAGTATCTGATGCGATTTCTTAACTTCTGTCTTTGCTAACCTTTCCATCGCATCTTTAACTGATTTCTCCTTGAAGAACAACTGTTTTTCATATTTCAGGCACTGCCATGAACATCCCCCGCATACGCCGAAATGTTCGCACAGAGGGGGCTTTCTGTCGGGTGACATTTTATGGAATTTAACCGGAACCCCTTCGAGATAATTTCTCTTCCTGCGGACAATCTGTATATCGGCAATATCACCGGGTACTGCCCCGGCGAGAAAAATTACTAGGCTGCCGGTTTTTGCCACAGCAATGCCGCCGGCTCCTATATCTGTAACCTCAACTTTTTCGTAAACAGAAAGATAGTTTCCCCCTCCCACTGCAAAAAGACTATTTGTTTCAGTTTAATCGCGAATGTATATCATTAATGAAAAGGAGTCCCTTGATTATTGCCGGTGCAGCAGCATCACCATGGTCGAGCCCCTCAAGTATTTCTTTCTTGACAGTCTCAGTAGAACTGCCGGCAGAAATCATTTCTGCATAGAAATATTCTGTCACCTGTGAATGTACCTGAGTATCACTGCCCCCATGAAGCATATATAGAGGCTTATTGGTTTTCCATGCCTGTATACTGTTCGAAACCAGAGCATTTCTAACTGGTTCATACTTCGAATCACTCTTAAATCCTGCAAGAAACTCTGCTGTTAAAAGATCCGGAACAGAGGTGGTAAGCTGTGAATTTATTTGTCCGAAGTCCTGCTTGCCGTTAAAAAGTGACGGCAATTTTGAAGCATAAGGCTCTTTCAGGATGTCAGTAACCGGATTGGTAAACTGATTATATGCCTTATAGGCATTAATGATGTAACAGATATAAACAGGCATCGGATAAACCGTCACATCTGTCATGTTCGATAAAAGGAAATAGAGGTCATATGGCCCGGCACCACATACGCTTCCAGCCAGATTGAACTCATTCCCATACTCATTTTCAATTGCATTATGCATCGCCATTGTTGCCCATCCCCCCTGTGAATATCCGATAAAATAATATTCATTTTTTACTTCAATGTTTCTTATTTCATTTCCTGCTGCTTCCTTGACGGCGCGAAGCATGTCGACAATCGACCTCACTGTAGGTTCTTTGACAAGATAAGGATGCGCGACCGAAACCGAAGCACCAAAGCCGGGATAATCTGGTAAAAGAACTATATACCCCATGGATGCAATGATCTCAATCATCTGGTACTGCGGATTTACGAAGAAGTTCGAAGGTGCATAGGCATCAACGGTGTTAGTTCCGTTCTGGAAGCTAATCACAGGATAACTTCCAGACAACTGGGGCACACATATAAGCCCGGAAGCTTTTATCTTCTTTGTACCGATATCAGTTGTATAAAAAATTATATAAACATCAACCCCAACTGAAATAAAAGGCTTAACCGCACTTATTTCAGGATAATATGATACCGCATTATCCAGTAGTGTATTGATATACTGCGTAGTATAACTCGTGGCTTTCTCAGTGGAAACAAGATAACTGTAAGGAGATTCTTCTTCTTTTTTACACGACGAAACCAGAAAAAGGAAAAGCACAATCTTAAACCCGGTAAACCATAATTTCCTGTTCATACTATTTTACTGATTATCAATTTGTTATAAAATATTGTTTATCATCACCTTACATCACTCCCTGATAAATTAATAATGAGATATTTACAATTTCCTTATTTACTCACAAAATTAAAATCCAAGAACTTGATTATTCTTTATTAAACCTTTTATTTCTATTTAGAAACCAGGGGCATCTGTTAATTATTAACCCGGCAGCAAAGTTACACAAAGCATTTCATATATTTGCCATTTTCAATCAGGTGATGTTGTCGGTTGAAAACATATCGGTCTCTTTCGGCAGTTTCGAACTGCTTAAGGATATTTCTTTTCTGGTAAACAAAGATGACCGCATAGGGCTTGCAGGGAAAAATGGTGCGGGAAAATCTACTTTGCTGAGAATTATTGCAGGTCTTCAGAGTCCGACCTCCGGAAGGGTAAATAAACCTAAAAACTTCCGTATTGGTTATCTCCCCCAGCAAATGTCAACAAACATCACCTCCACGGTGATTGATGAGACTCTAAAAGCTTTCGAAGAATTATTTGAAATATCGGCAAATATTAATCTGATAACCAAAAATATATCATCACGTACCGATTACCATTCAGCTGAATATCTGGAACTGTGTGACAGGCTTGCGGTTCTTGAAGAGCACTATCGTATGCTGGGAGGTAATGAATATATGGCACAGACGGAAAAGACGCTGGTTGGTCTGGGATTCGACAGGGAAAATTTTGATAAACCCACCGGCGAGCTCAGTGAGGGCTGGAGGATGAGAATTGAGCTTGCAAAGATCATTCTGCGCAAGCCTGATCTTATGCTGCTTGATGAACCCACCAATCATCTCGACATTGAATCAATTCAGTGGCTTGAGTCATATCTGGCAGAATACCCTGGTGCCGCTATAGTAGTTTCTCACGACCGGGCTTTTCTCGATAATGTAACTAAACGGACAATAGAAATTTCGCTGGGGAAAATATATGACTACAGGGTTCCGTGGTCGGAATTTGTAGAATTAAGGAAGGAGAGAAGGGAGCATCAGCTGGCAGCATTCAGGAATCAGCAGAAAATGATAGCCGACACCGAAAAATTCATCGAGCGGTTCAGATACAAAGCTACAAAGGCAGTTCAGGTGCAATCGAGGATAAAACAATTGAACAAACTCGAAAGAATCGAAGTTGATGAGGAAGATACTTCTACGATAAATATAATGTTTGCACCTGCCCCGCGTTCAGGTACGGTAGTGATTGAGGCCGAAAGCCTGTCAAAATCGTATGGTGACCATCTGGTGCTCGACAATATTTCGCTTACCGTAACCCGTGGCGAGAAGGTCGCATTTGTAGGCCGTAATGGCGAAGGAAAAACAACACTATCTCGCATCATAGCAGGAGAACTCGATTACAAAGGCAAATTAAAAATCGGGCACAACGTCAGAATCGGTTATTATGCCCAGAATCAGGATGAGATTATCAATGAAGACAAAACTGTTTTCCAGACCGTTGATGAGATTGCCAGGGGTGAAGTGAGAACAAGACTCAGAGATATTCTTGGTACATTTCTTTTCAGGGGCGAAGAAATTGACAAAAAAGTGAAAGTGCTCTCTGGTGGTGAGAGGTCGAGACTTGCACTGGTCAAACTGCTCCTTGAACCTTATAACCTGCTCCTTCTGGATGAACCAACAAATCACCTCGACATGCAGTCGAAGGAGATTCTTAAACAGGCTTTGCTAAAATACGATGGCACATTAATTGTTGTTTCGCACGACAGAGATTTTCTCGATGGACTTGTGAATAAAGTTTATGAGTTCAGAAATAGAAAGATAAAAGAACACACAGGAGGAATTTATGATTTTCTGAGGATGAAAAAAATAGAGAGCCTGAGGGAGCTTGAGACTGCAGAAAAGCAGGCAGGTGTGCAAAAGAAAGAAGAGGATATTTCACCGAACAAGCAGCGTTACCTCGAGAAGAAGGAGTTTGAGCGGAACCTTAGAAAGTTGAGAAAACGTGTGGAAGATATTGAAAATGAAATCGAAGAGATTGAAAACAAGATTGCTGAAATGGACACTAATCTCTCTGAACCGGGTAATGAGGCACTCTTTTCAGAGGAGTTCTTCAGCAGGTATAATGAACTTAAAGAAAAACTTTCAAATAAAATTGCATTATGGGAACAATATAATATTGAACTCGACAGTTTTCTGAAAAGCAACTAATTATGCAGGAAGCAATATACCGCAAGGAATACAGTGTACATGTTTATGAACTAGGCATCGACGAAAAACTAAGTCCTTTCGCCCTTTTCAACTATTTTCAGGATATTGCTGCAGAACATGCCGTAAATCTTGGTTTCGGAAGGGAAGACCTTCTAAAAATGAACTGTTTCTGGGTACTTTCCCGTATGGCTGTTGTTGTAAAGAATTGGCCTCTGTGGAAGGACCGTCTGGTTATTACCACCTGGCCAAGGGGGACTGACAGGCTCTTTGCCATAAGAGATTTCAAAGTTGAATATCAGGGAGGAAATGAGGTGGCTGCAGCAACATCATCGTGGCTGATTGTGGACATAAACACACGGCGCATACGTAAACCCTATGAAAATTTGCTAAAGAACAGACCTGGTCTTGCTGACCTGTCGGCAACAGGAGCATATGCCGGAAAAATAGAGCCATTGAGGGAATTTACAGATATCTCAGGTTCTTTCATGGTAAAAACCAGTGATCTTGACGTCAACCGTCACACAAACAATGCCGTATATATTAAATGGGTGACTGATGCCTACAGCCACGACTTCAGGGAAAAATATTTTCCATGCAGTTTTGAAGTAAACTACCTTGCCGAATCGAAACAGGGGGATGAAATTATTATTAAAACCTTTAAGGAAGACAACCTGCAGTTTTACCATTCAGTTTTCCGTACTACAGATAATACTGAACTTTGCAGAATCAGAATAGGATGGGGAGATTGCATGCATTGAAAAGTTTATTACATTTAAAACATGAAATACAGTAAAATAATATATTTTTTATCAGGTGTTCTGTTACTTGCAGCTATCGCTGTCTCATGCGTTTCGACCCGTCCGGTATATGATCCCAAGGATCTTTCATACCTGTATAACCCGCTGAAGACAAGGATTAATCCGAGGTACAGCATATTCAACGAATCGGATAACCGTTCACTGCTCGGTGTAAAGTTTTTTACAGGAGACCTTTTCTTTTCTGAAGCCAATCCTGCAGGAGTTCCGATGGCGAGGATGTATATTTACGCAAGACTCTACAACACAACTCTCGGAAGAGTTATTACCGATACTGCATATTATGATATCGACATTGTAAAAG
>JBASIK010000069.1:0-2132 GCA_049654745.1 Bacteroidales bacterium | reverse complement strand
TGGACCTATTATTACCCCGACTCTTTCTTTGGGGATTTTGATATACTGAGTCATATCATTCCGCCTGTATTTTTTTGAGTAGCTCTTCAGGTTTGTCCTTTATCCCATAGCGGCTGAAGAACCTGAGTATATTTTGTACATCCCTGTAAAGGAACTCCCGGGAGTTCGGATGCTCCAGGGTTACTGATTGCCCCATATCAATGAAAATGGGGGTCAGGTCTTTCGGGTCGATCAGGATATTGTATTCGCTCAAATCGGCATGTACTAGATTTGCTTTTTTATAGAGAAGACGCATATATTCGACCACAGTGTCAAAAATAAGCTTTGCCTCATCGTCTTCAAGATACGTGTTTTTGAGGAGTGGGTAAGGTCTCTCTTTTTCTCCCATAAATTCCATGATAAGAATATTCTTTTCAGCAATCACAGGCTCCGGAACCCGTACTCCTGCATTTTTCGCACGCTTCAGGTTTTGAAACTCTTTGCGTGTCCATGCAAAAATGATGTCTCGCTTATTGTTTCGAATGTTTGTGAAACGAGGGTCCTTCATAATATAGGCGTCCATAGCCTTGAAGGTGCTGCTGGCAATCCTGTATATCTTTACAGCCAGCTCTTTATCCGGGCCTTCGGCATAAAATACATTTGCTTCCTTTCCGGTACTGATTGCTCCGCCCATCGCCTTTATTATGCCCTTGTTAGAGAGGGTATAAAGAATCTTAAGGGTGGGCACATCAAATACATTTTCTTCTACTTTTAGCCGTTCGGAATCTTTCTCCCTGACCCTGGACTTATCTTTAGCGCGATCAATGCGCTTTATCTTCTTTTCCTGATCCATTCCCATATTATCCTTTCAGGTATCCTTTCTTCTCAAGCCAGTCTACCTGCGGCCTTGTGTATTTCCAGATCACATCGGCTTTTTCGTTCTGGAACTCCCATGGCACGACAATAACAACATCTCCTTCTCGAATCCAGGTTTTTTTCTTCATCGAACCCGGAATCCTTCCCATACGAACGACCCCATCCATGCAACGAAGCCTCAGACGGTTTGCACCCAGAAGACTTTCAACAATTGCCAGGATCTCGTTATTTTCCCTTCGCGGTGTGCGTACTCTTGTAACGGCTTCTTCCGTATCCGGTTTGGATGTAGGCTTCTTTAAGTCTGCCAGTTTGATACCTCTTTTTATGTAATTTATATTTATTATTTTATTTTTTATTTTATACCCTTAAATCCTTTATATATCGTTTTTTCAAGTTTTAAGGTTATTCGTCCTGCAACTTTCAACTTTCTGTTATTATTTTAATGCTGCGCTTCTCTGCTTTCTTTTACTCTCTTCTTATTATTATTTTTTTCTAAGTAATTAGGTAGGCGACAAGTATATATATTATATATTCCTTTGTATGTCTCACGCGCAAAACAGGCGTGGACCGCTCTTGAAATTGTAATTCTAGAGCGGAGTTCAGGGTTATAGCAAAACAGATTTTCAACAATTGTTAAGTTTGTTTTTATAAATTTTCCTGAACAAAAAGATTTATATATTAAAACTGAAGTATATGTCTTCCTGTTCCAGTACGAATTTGATTGTGCTGGAAGGTTTTCTTATAGTTATTCGGTTTAAATTTCTTCTTAATCTGAGAAGGAATAGATACCTTTAAATACTATGAGTGCATAACTATAGTTTCCTGCATGAAAAATGCAGCAACTACTATTCATTAATAATGGAGTCAGGAGTTCTTTCCTGTCTGACGAGGATTTTGTCGGTTCGGTTAATTCTGGGCGGTGAGAGTTTTTCAAAAAACGCATCATCGCGAAACTGAAATAACTGAATTGATAGTTGTTAGTGCAAGTTTCTGCGACCAAGACCTTTAATTTTAAGTGTGCGATTAGCAATTCTGGTTGATCCTGCCAGAGGTTACTGCTATCGGTGTTCGCCTAAGCCATGCGAGTCATATGTTCTTCGTGAACATGGCGTACTGCTCAGTAACACGTGGATAACCTGCCCTTGGGTCTGGGATAACCCCGGGAAACTGGGGATAATACCGGATAACGCATATATGCTGGAATGCTTTATGCGTAAAATGGATTCGTCTGCCCAAGGATGGGTCTGCGGCCTATCAGGTAGTAGTGGGTGTAATGT
>JBASIK010000068.1:0-24636 GCA_049654745.1 Bacteroidales bacterium | reverse complement strand
GCAATTATGGGGCCCAACGGCTCAGGCAAAAGCACTTTTGCGGCTGTACTTGCAGGAAGAGATTATGCCACCGTGACTGAAGGCACAGTGAAATACCTTGGAAGAAATCTTCTCGAAATGCCTCCCGACGAAAGAGCCCTTGAAGGGATATTCCTCGGGTTCCAGTACCCTGTAGAAATTCCCGGGGTTAGCATGACAAATTTTCTTAAGACAGCCGTGAACGAACAGAGAAAACACAGGGGACTTGAACCCCTTTCAGCATCCGATTTTCTTAAAATGATGCGTGAAAAAAAAGAACTGGTGGGACTCGATTCCAAACTCGACAACCGTTCGGTAAATGAAGGTTTTTCGGGAGGAGAGAAAAAGAAAAACGAAATTTTCCAGATGGCAATGCTGGAGCCCCGGCTGGCAATACTCGATGAAACCGATTCAGGCCTTGATATTGATGCCCTTAAAGTTGTTGCTAACGGGGTTAACAAACTTCGCAGGCCCGATAATGCCTTTATTGTTATTACTCATTACCAGAGACTCCTTGATTATATTATACCTGATGTCGTGCATGTCCTGTACGATGGCAGGATAGTTATGACATCAGGCAGGGAACTTGCAATTGAACTTGAGCAGAAGGGATACGAGTGGATAAAGAAAGAAGTTGAGAAAAGCGGAATATAATGAAACCCCGTAACGAACTGACTGAAAAATTTTACAGGCTATACAGGGAAAACCTTCCTGCAATAGAATCTGTTTCAGATTCTCTGCTTAATCGTTCAAGGGAAGAAGCGATTAAAAAGTTTATGCAATCGGGTATCCCCACACGCAAAAATGAAGAATACAGGTATACCCCCATGGAGATTTATTTCGGATATGAATACCATAATTATATTCCTGCATCGACCGATTTTGAAAGAGCCAGAGGGTTTAAATGCGACGTTGAAGATCTTGACTGCCATAGCATAATTCTTCATAACGGATATTTTCCTGAATCCGGGGTAAAACACATTACTTTACCTGGCAATATCTGGCTTGGCAGCCTTAATGAAGCTGCTGAAAAATTCAAATCTGTTGTGGAGAACCACCTTGGGAAATACAGCGGAAGGGAAGATGACGGGCTGATACATCTCAATACTGCCATGTCACCCGGAGGTCTCTTTGTACATATCCCGGCAGGTGTTATGGTTGAAAAACCGGTACAGATAATAAATCTTGTTGATTCTGAACAGGATATTTTCAATCAGAAAAGAAATCTGGTTATAGTTGAGCCGGGTTCATCTATAACCCTTATTGTGTGCGACCATACCATCTCACTCAATAGATTCCTTACAAATACAGTAACTGAAGTATACGTAAGCGAAGATTCACATTTCAATATAATAAGAGTACAGAATGAACATAATAATTCCTTCAAAATAACGAGCACATTTATTTATCAGGAAAAGAATTCAGTTGTAAGTTCAAATAACATAACCCTTCACGGTGGAATGGTACGAAACAATACTTATCATTATCTCGCTGGTGAAGGGGCTCAATGTTCATCTTACGGACTATACCTTGCTGATAAAATGCAGCATGTCGACAACTATGTTAATGTTGAGCACCTTGCCCCGGGCTGTACAAGCAACCAGCTCTTTAAAGGTGTTCTTGATGAAATGGCAAGAGGGGTTTTCAACGGAAGAATTTACGTTGAGAAGGGAGCACAGGGTACGTCGGCTTACCAGAAAAACAATTCCATTATTTTGACAGATGATGCCAGAATGTACACACGGCCGCATTTAGAGATATTTGCTGATGATGTTAAATGCAGCCATGGTGCCACTGTGGGACAGCTGGATGAAGACGCCATGTTCTACCTGCAATCGAGGGGAATAAACAAAAAAGAGGCAAAACTCATGCTAATGTCTGCCTTTGCGGATGAGGTCATCCAGAAAATAAACATCGAACCGCTAAGGCAAAGAATTATCGGGCTGGTTATAAAACGCCTAAGGGGAGAACTGAGCAGATGCGCATTCTGCGTTGTTAAGTGTAACTGAAAGTAATATAAATTGAAAGATATAATTGAAATAAGAAAAGATTTTCCGCTTCTACAAAAGGAAATCGGAGGAAGAAGAATAGTATATTTTGATAATGCTGCAACCACACAAAAACCCATATGCGTCATCGAGGCTGTTGATGAGGTCTACAGAGGTTACAATGCAAATGTACACAGAGGAGTTCATATACTTAGCGATATAGTCTCGGAAGCCTATGAGAACGCAAGAGAAAAAATCAGAGATTTCATCAACGCATCTAAAAAGGAAGAAATAATTTTCACTTCAGGAACTACAGCTTCGATCAACGCTGTTGCTTTTTCATTCGGCGAGAGATATATCAAACCCGGCGATGAAATCGTAATAAGCTATCTGGAACACCATTCAAACATTGTCCCCTGGCAAATGATGTGCGAAAGGAAAGGAGCACGGCTTAAGGTAATACCAATTACCAACAGGGGTGAAATAATAATGGAGGAATATGTTAAACTGCTGACGGAAAAAACTAAACTTGTTGCAGTTACACAGGTATCGAATGCCCTGGGTACAGTTGTGCCAGTAAAAGAAGTTACTGCGTTGGCGCACCAACTTGGCATACCTGTACTGATTGACGGTGCGCAGGGCATTCAGCATCGTCAGGTTGATGTACAGGAGATCGGCTGCGATTTTTATGCATTTTCAGGACATAAAATATATGGTCCTGCAGGAACAGGAATTCTTTACGGCAGGGAAAAATACCTTGAAGAATTGCCACCCTGGCATGGAGGTGGTGATATGATTAAAAGTGTGAGCTTTGAAAAGACAATATACAATGACCTGCCTTTCAAATTTGAGGCAGGAACACCCAACTATCCGGGTATTATCGGACTGGGAAGAGCAATTGATTACATAAGGGAACTGGGATTGGAAGATATCAGCAACCGCGAGAAACGGCTACTTGATTATGCTACCGAGAAACTTTCTGGAATCGACAGGGTTAAAATAATCGGAAATGCCGCTGAGAAAGTTTCGGTAATTTCCTTTGTTATCGAAGGTATTCACCAGTATGATGCCGGAATGATTCTTGACAAGCTGGGAATAGCAGTAAGGACAGGTAATCACTGCGCCCAGCCTCTGATTGAAAGACTTGGACTTGAAGGGACAATAAGAGCATCTTTGTGTTTTTACAACACCGAAGAAGAAATAGATACCCTTGCAGAAGGCATCCGTAATGTAATCAGGATGTTTTATTAATGAAGATGTTTATGAGCATTAACGATGTTCAGGATAGTATAATTGAAGAGTTCAGCGCATTTGACGACTGGATGGATAGATATGCATTGCTGATAGAAAAGGGGAAGGAACTACCACCTCTCGACCCTGCATATAAAAAGAATGATTACCTTATTGAAGGATGCCAATCGAAAGTGTGGCTCTACCCTGAGTTCAGGGATGGGAAAATATACTTCAGTGCCGACAGTGATGCACTGATTACAAGAGGAATAGTTTCCCTGCTTATACGTGTTCTCTCGGGCAGGACTCCTGAGGAAATAAAAAACGCAAACCTTTATTTTATTGAAAAGACCGGACTCAGGGAAAACCTCTCTCCCACGCGCTCGAACGGACTGCTGGCTATGATTAAACAAATGAAACTTTATGCAATTGCTTTTGAATATAACATGAACAAAAACCGTTCTGATGAAGCTTAGTAAACACGAGCTCTAATTACTAAAATGTTAGTTTGAAAATCAAAAACAAGTTTGTTATGGAACTGAGAGAAAAACAAGAAATAGAATCGAGAATTGCAGGTGTATTGAAATCGGTTTACGACCCTGAAATTCCTGTTAATATTTATGACCTCGGGCTGATATACGATATAAATATTGACGATGATCATGTGGCACATATTACAATGACCCTTACTGCTCCAAATTGTCCTCTTGCTTCCCAGCTGGTTGAGGAAGTAAAATATAAGGTTGCAGGGACAAGGGGTGTGAAGGACTGTGAAGTAAATCTGACTTTTAATCCTCCCTGGACCAGGGACCGCTTAAGTGACGCCGCAAAACTTGAGCTTGGCTTAATGTGAACCAGCAATGGGTAACACAAGCGAAATATCTGCAGCAATTAAGAAGAAAGCACACACACTGGGATTTGACTTGTGCGGAATAGCCCGCTACAGAAGACTCTCGGAATATGAAGGACCCTTCACTCAATGGTGCAGAGCAGGCATGAATGCCAGTATGAATTATCTTTCAGGAAGCATTGCCAAAAGAATTGATCCTGCTCTGTTTTTTCCAGGTGTAAGGTCTATCGTTGTTACAGGGATGGGTTATTTTACGGCTGATATCCAGACTGGAATGGACGTGCCTATAATTTCGAGGTATGCTCTTGGAACCGATTACCATCACGTTATTACCGGGAAACTCGAAATCCTTCTTTCTTTTATACAAACTATTGTACCGGGTGTTCATGGCAAAACTTCATGCGATTCATCGCCTGTGCTTGAAAAACCCTGGGCTGTTGAGGCAGGTCTTGGATGGCAGGGGAAAAATTCGCTTGTGATAAACGAAAAAGAGGGATCCTTTTTTTTCATAGGAATTTTAATGCTTGATATTGATCTGGAATATGATGAGCCAGTAAGAGAGGACAGATGCGGCAGTTGTGAGGAATGCATCAATAGATGCCCAACAGGCGCTATAAACACAAACCGTACAATTGATGCAAGAAAGTGTATTTCAAACCTCACCATCGAAAACAGAAATCCAATAGACCACGGGATAGCACATCTGTTCGAACGCAGAGTTTATGGATGTGATATATGTCAGGAGGTATGTCCATGGAATAAAAACATCCCACCCCATAATCATCCTGAGTTTAATGCTTCTCCGGAGTTACTTTCAATGACAGGGCAGGAATGGCTTTCACTCGACAGGGAAAAATTCCTGAAACTTTTCGGAAAGACACCAATAGCACGTGTGGGATTTGAGAGATTCAAAAAAAATGTCGAAATAGTTCTCCAGTATTCAGACTGACTTCTTTATTTTTTATTCTATATTTTATTTTTCACCGATAACGGTCACCATAATCTCCCTCCGGTTTCTGGGCCCGTCAAACTCGCAGAAAAAAATGTTCTGCCACGTTGAAAGTCCGAGCTTGCCTTCGACAACAGGAATGGTTTCGGAAGGTCCAACAATTCCGGCTTTAAGATGAGCATCCCCGTTGTTGTCCTGCCTGTCGTGCTCCCATACTCCATGAGGTATCAGTTTGTTAAGCAATGTGATTACATCAGTCTGAACCGATTCGTCCCAGTTCTCCTGTATCATGATTGCACAGGTTGAGCCCCTTGCATAAACCGATGCAATCCCGTTTCTGACTCCACTTTCTTTTACCACAGACTCAACAATAGAGGTAATGTCATATAATCCGTTCCTTGAATGCGTACTCAATGATATAACTTTCTGCAACATACATATTGATATTTGAATTGTAAATTTACTATTAGTTTGTTAATTTTAATATTCGTTAGAATAATGATGTAATGAAAGTGTTATCATAACCAAAGATTAAATCATGAAGAAAAATTTTAAAGTATTTCTGATATTTCTTTTTACCCTGAATTCATGCAATGAACCCGAAACTACTGTCACAAATATTGTTAGGGTTGATGGAGCTATTGAAAGAAGAATTGAAATGAGAGGAGAGAATGCTAAATTCAATATCGCGGAAGTTCAGGTTCCATACGATTCAACCTGGTCAATAAGGGATTCACTTGAAATAAATACGAATGGGGATACTATCAGGGTAAGAAGAGCTATAAAAATGTTTGGTAAGGCTGAAGAGCTCAACAATTATTATTCCTCCGACAATAGCCTTAATCGAAGCGCAGTAAGACGAATTGAATTCCGGAAGAAATTCAGATGGTTCAATACTCATTACAGGTTTTCTGAAATTATCGAAAAAAGAATAAATCATGGCTATCCTGTTGCCTCTTTCATGCCGGATGAGGAGCTGAGATGGTTTTATCTGCCGGATGTGGAAAAAACCAGACTATTAACAGGCCCCGACAGTCTGAAATATAAAGTATTAGACGATAGTGTTAACTCACATCAGGAAATATGGATGTTCCGGAGTCTGATTTCAGAATGGATTAATATCTTCAATAAATTAACCGGAGGGGAAGGCATTACGGGCGATATCAGCGAGAAAGAAGAAACACTGTATAACCTGCTAAGGGGAAATATGAGTGATTTTGATTCTCTCTGGTCACAGGGCGTTATTCTGAAAAAAATTACAGGCGAAAAGGAAGCCAGCGAATTTAAAGAAGAAGCTGACTCTGCTATGAAGGTAATTGAAGAAGTTATGGGACAGCGGTTCAGTAATTACAATGTAAGAATTGTAATGCCTGGAAAACAGGTGAATAGTAATAGCACGCTTAAAGATAATACTGGCGTTCCGTTATGGCAGGTCAGATCTGAATTCTTTCTTACAGAACCTTACATAATGAAGGCTGAATCAATAGTTACAAATGTGTGGGCATGGATAATTACAGGTACAGTCATTGTTCTTATTGCAGGAACCGCGCTATTACCGTCAATGAAACAGAATCCGGTATAATGTTTACAAAATACTATTAATTATAATCTTTAAGTATTTTCATAAGTTTCTGCCTTGCAAAAAAGATTCTGCTTTTTACAGTCCCGGTTTTAAGATTCAGCTTTTCAGCTATCTCTTCATATTTAAATCCCTGGATGTGCATTCTGAATGGTTGCCTGTAATCATCATCAAGAGAATCTATCGCTTTTTCAATCTCCTCTGCAGCATAACTCGATTCAGGTGAAATCGAACCTTTGTCCTGGGGAAGATTGATATAATAAAGGTCCTTTGTACTGTCTATTATTGTGTTTCCTTTTTGACCCCTGCGGTAATTATTGATAAATGTGTTTTTCATTATTGTAAAAACCCATGCTTTCAGATTTGTATAATCAACAAATTTATCCTTGTTTGCAATAGCTTTAAGATAAGTGTCCTGAACAAGATCAAGGGCATCTTCACGGTTGTAAGTGAGACTTAAAGCAAATCTGTGAAGATTCCCTTTCAGTTCAATAAGCCGGTTATTAAATTCATGTATCGTCATATTGATTATTTTTTTCAATAGTTCAGTGCAAATATAAAAAAATAAATTAAGATATACAAATCTTAATATCCTATTATCTTAAAAATAATAAATGATTCTAAATAACAGGTCGATTTAAGTTGCATATATTCAATGGAATAAAAAAAACAGTATAAATTATTACTCGAAAAAAATTTTTACAGTTCAAGTTAAATTAAGCGGGTGTTAATTATAAGAAGGCATATTAATAAAATACCTTTGATGAGAGTGCGGTGTGTTTTTTATTATTTTTATGGACAAACTTATAACAGATGGATTTAAATATCAGACTTTCAGATGGACTATTGTTAAGAGGGTACAAATGGAGTCCTTCAGGTGAAGCAAGAGCTTCAGTTATTATGGTTCATGGCCTCGGAGAACATATAATGAGATATAGTGACTGGGCAACAAAGTTCACTTCTGCAGGTATAATATTTCAGGGGGTTGATCTTCCGGGCCATGGCAAGTCGGATGGTAAAAGAGGTCATATTAAAAACTATGCTCAGATTGATGAAATGCTGGATATTCTTGTGGAAGAGAGCACAAAAAGCTATCCGGAGAGGCCGGTTTTTATATATGGTCACAGTATGGGTGGAGGAATAGTTCTGTCTTATCTCATCAAAAGGAATCCTCATATAAAAGGTGCAATAGTCACATCGCCATGGATAAGGCTCGCATTTCCACCATCAGGCGTAAAAGTAACGCTTGCGCGTATAATGAAGAGTATTCTTCCTTCGCTCACACAGCATACAGGGCTGGTTACAGAACATCTCTCACACAAACAGGACGAAGTTGACAAGTATGAAAAGGATCCGCTCGTCCATGGCAGAATTTCGGTTAGCCTTTTTTTCAGTGCCGTTTCATCAGGTGAATATATTCTGAAAAATGCAGAAATCATAAACGTTCCGGTGTTGTTGCTTCACGGAGCGGAAGATAAAATTACTTCACCTGTAGCCAGTATGGAAATAGCCTCCAGGTCGAATAGGGTAACCTTCCGCTTGTGGGAAGGAGGATATCATGAGCTTCATAACGAACCTTTCAGGGATGAGGTTTTTTCTGTTATTATCAACTGGATAAAAAGTAATATGGAATAATGAAAATATGAATCTCCGAACCACTTTCAATATTGAACCCAATAAGAAAAAAATTACTTACCAAACAGGAGTGATGTTTACGGGTTCATGTTTTGCGATGGAAATCGGTAGCAAGATAGCTAATGCAAAGATGAAAGTGATGATAAATCCATACGGAACAATTTATAATCCTGTCTCCATTGCAAATACTCTTGATATGATTATGTCGGGACGGGTTTTTACAAAAGATGACCTTTTTCATTACGATAATCTTTTTCACAGCTTTTACCACTATACAAGTTTTTCATCTGCTGATCCAGACCAGGCCCTTGAGAAAATAAATGATTCAACCACAAAAGCACATGATTTTCTGAAGAAGGCTCAATTTCTGTTTGTCACATTCGGGACGGCCCGTGTTTACAGACTGAAAGAAGGAGGAATGGTTGTTTCGAACTGTCATAAGTTGCCTGCAGCGATGTTCAACAACGAACTGCTGGATGTTGATGGGATATGTGAATTATGGGAAAAACTGCTCGACCGTATTGCGGTTTTTAATCCTGAACTAAGTATCATTTTCACAGTAAGTCCGGTAAGGTATCTTAAAGAAGGAGTACATGGCAACCAGGTAAGCAAATCAATACTTTTTCTTGCAATTGAGAAACTTCTGGGCCATAAAATATCCCCGGGGTATTTTCCGGCATATGAATTGCTTATGGACGACCTGCGTGACTATAGATTTTATTCTGCCGATATGATTCATCCATCTGAAACGGCAATAGATTATATTTTTAATTCTTTCATGGATGCTTTTTTTGAAAAGGAAACTTTTTCGATTTTCAATGAAGCAATGGAAATAGTAAAAGCCAGAAATCACAGGTTCATTTCAACCAATCCTGCAGCTGTAAAAGATTTCGCCGCCAGAACTCTCGGGAAAATTTCGCAGTTTGAGAAAAGAGTCCCGGAGGCAGATTTCAGTGAAGAGAAAAAATACTTCAATCTCCTGATTGAGGGGTAATAAATTTCTGAGATAAATTGAATTCGACTGCTTTTAGCGCTACTACTGTGTACCTTCTGTGGTTATTTTTTTAACCAGGCGTGTTCGGTCGATGAATGTAATAACTACAATGTACATTCCCCTGTTGGGATTGTCGAGGGAAATCTGAATCTCTTTTTCCGGGTTGTTATAATTGGCTTTGAATATTTCCTGTCCAATAATATTTGTAATTCTTACCGATGAGATTTCCTTAATGCTTTTTATTGTAAACTGCCCGTCTTTTACTGGTACCGGATAAATGCTTACTGATGTGGAGTTATTTGATGCAGATAGCTTATTGCTACTATTCAGTGCAAGTGCCGTTGAGTCCTTTTGGGCAAAAAGGGAGGAACTTATAACGAAAACAGCCAGAATTAAAAACAGGCTTTTCATTATTTATCTTCTTTAAACATTTATACTGCAAAAACTGTGCAAAAGTTTCACCTGGATTAATCCTCAAGGCGCATTTTTTCATAGAATCTTCTTGCAACTTCAAGATCTGCAGGAGTATCCACGCTAATGCTCTCCCAGTCTACCACTGCGGTTCTTATTTTTAAGCCGTTTTCTATCCACCGGTTTTGTTCAAGGGATTCCGCAATTTCCAGTGAGCTTGGTTCGAGGGAGGTTACTTTGAAAAGGGTTTCTTTCCTGAAGGCATAAATTCCTATGTGCTTGAAATAATTGTGCTTCAGATTCCATTCAGGTTTCCCGGCATCTCTAATGAATGGTATTACAGACCTGCTAAAATAGATTGCGTCGCCGAAAATATTAATAACAACTTTGGGATGGTTTTCGTCGAAGATGTTTTCTCCCTGTTTTACCCTTCGTATTAGTGTTGCTATTTCCACCGATGGATCATCGAAGCATGAGGCAAGCAGGCTAATGTGTTCCGGTTTTACAAAGGGCTCGTCACCCTGGATATTTATGATAACATCTGTGCTCTTGCCTGTTGTTTCCTCGATTATTTTTACTGCTTCGGCGCATCGGTCGGTGCCGCTGCGATGTAGGGTGGATGTCATAATTGCTTTGCCGCCAAATTCCACGACAGCTTTCAGAATTCTTTCGTCATCAGTGGCAACATAAACATTTTCCAGTGCTTTCAAAGTCTGTTCGTATACAAGCCTTATTATTGGCTTATTGCCAATAGTTGCAAGAGGTTTGCCTGGGAAACGGGTTGAACCATACCTGGCAGGTATTATTCCTGTAATATGCAATTTTTCCTGAGTTTTCATACAGCTAATTTAAGAAAAAGGAACTTCACCTCTGTTTTAAAAATTAGTAAATTTGCACATTATTAAAATTATAATGAGAGATCTGCAAAGCATTAAACAGAGATTTGGTATAATAGGGAATCATCCCGGTCTTAACCGGGCCCTCGACATAGCAGTTCAGGTAGCTCCTACCGACCTTTCTGTACTTATTACAGGTGAAAGTGGAACAGGTAAAGAGATTTTTCCACAGGTTATTCATAGTTACAGTACCAGAAAGCACGGGCAGTATATACCTGTAAACTGTGGGGCAATACCTGAAGGAACTATTGATTCGGAACTTTTCGGGCATGAAAAGGGAGCTTTTACCGGTGCCACTGACAGCCGCAAGGGATATTTTGAGGTTGCCGACGGTGGAACAATATTTCTGGATGAGGTGAGCGAACTCCCGCTTTCAACCCAGGTTCGACTTTTAAGGGTACTTGAAACAGGTGAATTTATCCGTGTGGGTTCTTCCAAAGTGCAGAAGACAAACGTTAGGGTTATTGCTGCAACAAATGTTGATCTGCCGGTTCTGATTTCTGAAGGCAAATTCAGAGAGGATCTGTTTTACAGGCTGAATACAGTTCCTATTAAGATTCCGGCTCTCAGGGAAAGGGGGGAAGATATTATTCTTCTTTTCAGAAAGTTTGCTGCCGATTTTGCAGAACGTTACCGGATGCCACCTATTCGTCTTACCCCCGGGGCGCAGGCTATGCTGCTCAGTTATGACTGGCCCGGCAACGTAAGGCAGCTTAAAAACATTACCGAACAGATTTCAATTATTGAAAATGAAAGAGAAATAACGGAAGAGATTCTGCGCCGCTATCTTCCGGATTATTCAGCAGTGAAGTTGCCTGTTGTGATGAGGCAACCCGATGAGAAATCTTTTTCATCCGAGAGGGAAATACTATACAAGATTCTGTTTGATATGAGAAATGATGTTAATGACCTTAAGAAACTGGTACTTGGAATGATTGAAAAGGAAGGAGATATAAGTTTCAAGCAGGAACATACAGGAGTCATCAGAAACCTCTACGGAGAAGCAAAGATCGAATCAACTCCATCTACTTCTGTTCAGGGTGCTGCAGTTGATTTTAAATCAAGACATTCAGCTGATATTCAGGATACAGAAGAGATTGTGGAAGAGTCATTGTCTCTTTCTGAAAAAGAAGCAGAACTAATTGTGAAAGCACTAGAAAAGCATAACCGCAAGCGAAAACAGGCTGCAAAGGAGCTGGGTATATCCGAACGGACATTGTACCGCAAAATAAAAGAGTATGGTATTAACATGTAAATATTTCCTGATTAAACGCATCTATGCCTCTGTACTAATCGTTCTGCTATTTTTTTCAGCCAGCAGTTGCAGGGTCTCATATTCGTTTTCAGGCGCCAGTATTTCACCACAGGTAAAGACTCTGAGTGTACAATATTTTCAGAACAGGGCGAGTCTTGTTCAGCCCGGTCTCAGTCAGGCATTGACCGACGCACTTATTGACAAATGCAGGGCACAAACCCGGCTGAGCCTTGTGAACGGCTTCGGTGATGTCAACTTTGAAGGAGAAATAACAGATTACAATACCCGTCCGCTAACCGTCGGAGCCGATTCAAGAGCGGCAATGAACAGGTTTACCATTACGGTGAAGGTTAAATTTACTAATAGTGTTGAACCTCAATATAATTTTGAAAAGACGTTTTCGAGATACGAAGATTATGATAGCAGACTTAATCTGAGTGATGTTGAAAAGGATCTTTCGGAAAAAATAATTGCATTGCTCGTTGAGGATATTTTTAATGCAGCATTCGTTAACTGGTAAAAGAAGATGAACAGGTCTGATTTTCTGAATCTTTTAAAGGATCCCGGAAAGATTAACCAGGGTGTTACTGCTGAGCTTAGAGAGCTGGTGGGGATATATCCGTGGTTTCAGAGTGCTCATCTTCTGTTGCTTAAGGGAATGCACACTGCCGGTGATGTGAGGTTTGAAAATCAGCTTTATCAATCAGCGCTTTTCGTTGCGAGCAGGGAGGTGCTATATTATCTTCTGCATCCTGTTAGTGCCAGTATAACAGGTACAGAAATACCTGTGGTAAAAATAACAATACCAGATGTTCCGGATAGCCAGCAGGTTGTTCTCGATACTGCCAGGAACAGTGAAGAGGTAATAATGATGCTTGAACGTGAGGAGGAAGAAGCAGCTCTGGCATCAGGAAGGAAAGCACCGGGAAGGGTAAAAACCACAATACTGGCAACCGACTCTAACATAGATGAATCTGCAACAGTTACAATAATTTACGAAGATGGGGATGAAACGATAAAGGAATCCCTGGTTTATATTGATCCTTCAATTACACAGGGAGAGAGCCTGGATATACTTGAGCTGGATGAAAGCAAACCTGTTTCAGGTACTCCGGAAGAGATTCCGGAAGAAATACCTGCCGAAATTCCTCCCGAATTGCTACAGGAGGTTCCTGCTGAGATACCCTCTGAAATTCCGGCAGAAATACCTCTGGAGTTAACCTCTGAAGTTGAGACTTCTAATAATGATGTAACTGAGGTAAATAAACCACTTTCACAGGCGGAACTTATTGAAAGATTTATACTATCAAATCCGAAAATTGAACCTGTCAGGGAAAAGAGAGATGAACCCCTTGTAGATATTTCCAGACCATTTACCGAAGAAACCGGTGGGTTTGTAACAGAAACCCTTGCAAAGATATATGTTAGTCAGGGCTACTTTTCAAAAGCTATTGATATTTATGAGAAACTGAGTTTGAAATATCCGGAAAAAAGTAGTTACTTTGCATCCCGGATTGAGGAAATCAAAAAACTTATAAAATAAAACTGAAAATGGGAATTTATGTTTTTATTTCGGTTCTGATAATCATAGCCTGCATTCTGCAGATAATGATTGTGCTGGTTCAGAATTCAAAGGGTGGCGGTCTGGCAGCAAATTTTACCTCCGCAGGACAGTCGATGGGAATAAGAAAAACAGCAGATTTTCTTGAAAAATCGACATGGACGATTGCTATATCAATATTTGTACTCTCCCTTCTGGCAACGGCTGCAATTCCAAGAGGAGGAGAAACACAGCGCTCCAGGCTGGAACAGCAGATACAGAATGCTATTGATCCAAATGCTATTCCAACGCTTCCTTCTGCAACACCTCCTGCATCATCAGAAAATCCGCAGCAAAAAAATCAATAGAGTAGAAAACTTTAGTTTTGACTGAAAATATAAATGTCAGTTTGTCATGAACTGACATTTTTTGTTTCTTATGTTTAAGTGTTGATAATCAATAAATTAATTACAATGGGCAGATTCTTTTATGTTACAACATAAATCTTGCGGCAGTGTCAGCTTCTTACAAAATGGCATTAAATTATTATTGGCATGGAAAATGCAGATAACGGGAGGCAAAATAATTGTTAAACCTTAAAAACAGTTATAACATGAAAAAAATAAAAGGAAAAGTATTGGCAGGAAAGGTTCTCGTTAAACCTCATGAAGCTGAAGCTAAGACTGCCAGCGGAATCATCATTCCGGATTCAGCAAAGGAAAAACCCCGTCAGGGTACGGTTGTTCTTGTAGGCGCTCCAAAGAAAGACGAAGAAATGGAAGTCAAAGTAGGTGATGTTGTACTTTACGGCAAATATGCCGGACAGGAATTAACAATTGATGGCGAGGAGTACCTGTTGCTCTCGCAGTCTGACATTCTTTTCATTCAGTAAAATTTATTAACCAAACTAAAACTTAAAGATATGGCAAAAGAGATTAAATACAATAATGATGCGCGTGCACTTCTGAAAGAAGGTGTTGATTATCTGGCAAACACTGTAAAGGTCACGCTTGGACCGAAAGGCCGTAATGTACTCATTGAGAAAAAATACGGTGCACCTCTTGTTTCAAAGGATGGTGTGACCGTGGCAAAGGAGATTGAGCTTTCCGATCCTTACAAAAACATGGGTGCTCAGCTGGTTAAGGAAGTTGCTTCAAAGACTGGTGAAGATGCTGGTGACGGTACCACCACTGCAACAGTTCTTGCACAGGCAATAATCAATGTTGGCCTGAAGAATGTTACAGCAGGTGCCAATCCAATGGACCTGAAGAGGGGTATTGACAAAGCTGTTGCAAAGGTTGTTGAGAGCCTTAAATCACAGGCCAGAGTTATTGGTGATGACCTCAGCAAGATTGAACAGGTTGCCAGAATATCGGCAAACGATGATGAGGAGATAGGTAAGCTTATTGCTGAGGCTATGAGTAAGGTACATAAAGAAGGTGTTATAACTGTTGAGGAAGCAAAAGGTACTGCAACAACTGTTGAGGTTGTTGAAGGTATGCAGTTCGACCGCGGCTATATTTCAGCATATTTTGTTACCAATGCTGAAAAGATGGAAGCCGAGCTTGAAAATCCGTACATCCTAATTCATGATAAGAAGATATCAACGATGAAGGATCTGCTTCCGATTCTTGAGGCTGTTGCCCAGACCGGAACGCCGCTTCTTATCATTGCAGAGGATGTCGAAGGTGAGGCTCTTGCAACTTTAGTTGTGAACCGTCTCCGCGGCTCGTTAAAAGTTTGCGCTGTTAAAGCTCCCGGTTTCGGTGACAGGAGAAAAGAAATGCTCGAAGACATTGCAATCCTTACAGGTGGTACTGTGATATCAGAAGAAAAAGGATTGAAGCTCGAGCATGCAACTCTCGATATGCTTGGCAGGGCTGAAAAAGTTACAGTTGATAAAGATGATACTACCATTGTCAACGGAGCCGGTGATAAAAGCCAGATTAAGGCAAGAATCAACCAGATCAAGCAGCAGATTGCCAACACAACTTCCGACTATGACAAAGAGAAACTGCAGGAACGTCTGGCCAAATTGTCAGGCGGTGTGGCAGTAATTTATATTGGTGCTGCATCGGAAGTTGAGATGAAGGAGAAGAAAGACAGGGTTGACGACTCACTGCATGCTACCAGGGCTGCCATTGAAGAAGGGATAGTGCCCGGTGGTGGTGTAGCTTACATCCGCGCTCTCAAAGCTCTTGAAAACCTTAAGGGCGATAACGAAGACCAGAACACAGGTATCGAAATCATCAAGAGGGCTATAGAGGAACCTCTTCGTCAGATTGCTGAAAATGCAGGCCGCGAAGGTTCCATTGTAGTTCAGGAAGTCAAGAAAGGAAAGAATGACTATGGCTACAATGCCCAGGCTGACAGATTCGAGAACCTGTACGAAGCAGGTGTAATCGACCCGGTTAAGGTTGCCAGAATAGCCCTTGAAAATGCAGCTTCAGTTGCAGGTATGTTCCTGACTACAGAAGCTGCAGTTGTAGAGGAAAAAGAAGAGAAACAGGGCGCAGGAAAAGGTATGAACCCTGGAATGGGCGATATGGGTTATTAAAATAAAGCATTACAGGATATTCGCCATAGCCCTTCTGAACCAAACCATCAGAAGGGCTTTTTCTTTTAATTTGAGACTTATAAGCTAATACCTGTTAATTCTTTATATTTGCAGCATATTTCAGCAGCCAGATGATGAAAAACATCCGTAATTTCTGCATAATAGCCCATATCGACCACGGGAAAAGTACCCTGGCTGACCGGCTGCTAGAAAAAACCAAAACCCTTTCAGACAGAGAGCTGGTCGAACAGGTTCTGGATAACATGGAACTTGAAAAGGAAAGGGGTATTACCATAAAGAGCCATGCCATCCAGATGGAGTATTACTTTGAAGGAGAAAACTATATTCTTAATCTTATAGATACACCAGGGCATGTTGATTTTTCATACGAAGTTTCCAGAGCAATAGCCGCCTGCGAGGGTGCTATATTGGTTGTGGATGCTACACAGGGAATACAGGCACAGACAATTTCAAATCTCTATCTGGCACTCGACCATAATCTTGAGATAATACCCGTTCTCAACAAGATGGACATGCCTACAGCCATGCCCGAAGAGGTAAAAGATCAGATTGTCGACCTGCTGGGATGTCCCAGAGAAGATATTATTGAAGCAAGTGCCAAAACTGGCATGGGCGTTGACAGAATACTTCACGACATAGTAAAGAAGATACCCCCTCCATCAGGTGATCCTGATGCACCGCTGCAGGCACTCATATTTGATTCTATGTATAATCCTTTCCGGGGAATAATAGCGTATTACAGAATTGTCAACGGTTCAATACGTAAAGGGGATCATGTAAAATTTTTCAATACAGGAAGGGAATATGAAGCTGATGAGATAGGGGTTCTTAAGCTGAAACTTGTGCCGAAAGAATTTATGGGGACTGGCGATGTGGGGTACATCATTTCTGGTATCAAGGAATCCTCAGAAGTCAGAGTTGGGGATACAATAACTCATGTTGATCGCCCATGTGAAAATGCAATTTCCGGATTCGAAGAAGTAAAGCCAATGGTATTTGCCGGAATTTATCCTGTTGATGCAGATGACTTCGAGGATTTGAAATCATCAATTGAGAAACTGCGGCTTAATGATGCTGCTCTTTCCTATGTACCAGAATCTTCTGCTGCTCTGGGTTTTGGCTTCAGATGCGGTTTTCTTGGCCTTCTGCATATGGAAATAGTCCAGGAAAGGCTCGACAGGGAATTTGACATGGATGTAATCACTACGGTGCCAAATGTCTCTTACAGGGTTTATACAAAAAAGGGAGAGATGATAGAGGTTCATAATCCTTCGGGACTACCGCCAGTTACCCAGATTGAAAGAATTGAAGAACCCTATATAATGGCACAGATTATTACTCTTGCCGATTACGTTGGTCCCATTATGAATCTGTGCATTGATAAGCGGGGTACAATGCGCAATCAGGTCTATCTTACACGCGACCGGGTTGAACTAACATGTGAGATGCCTCTTTCGGAAATAGTGTTTGATTTTTATGACAAACTGAAAAGCATTTCAAGAGGATATGCATCATTTGATTATTATTATACATCATACAAAGAAGCCGACCTTGTAAGGCTTGATATTTTGCTTAATGGGGAAATGGTTGATGCCCTCTCTACACTTATTCACAGGAGCCATGCCTATGAGTTTGGTCGGAAAATGTGTCAGAAACTGAAAGAACTTATTCCGCGGCAGCAGTTCGAAATAGCAATTCAGGCCGCCATTGGCTCAAAAATTATTGCCCGTGAAACCGTTAAGGCATTGAGAAAGGACGTAACGGCAAAATGCTACGGAGGTGATATTACAAGAAAGAGGAAACTGCTTGAAAAACAGAAAAAAGGAAAGAAACGCATGCGTCAGATTGGTAACGTCCAGGTGCCCCAGCAAGCCTTCCTCGCAGTGCTCAAGCTTGACTGATCCAACAATTATCCATAAAAATTTTAATTAATGATGTTAAAAATTATTTTGAAAATTAAAATTATTAATTAAATTGGCCTTGTCTTTAACGGGGGAATAATAGAATATCATATCTAGCCCTTACTGACCTGACCTGTTAATATTACCCTGGCCTTATATATTAAAGAGCCAGGGTAAATTTTATGCAAGCAATTTATACCCTTTACCGTGGACATTCAGGATTTTTACGGAAGGGTCCTGTTTCAAATATTTCCTCAGTTTGGTGATATAAACATCCATGCTTCTGGCATTAAAATAATTATCATCTGTCCAGATAGCTTTCAGGGCATAGTTTCTTTCCAGAACTTCATTTTTATGAATACACAGCAATTCAAGAAGTTCCGATTCTTTTGTGGTAAGTTTGATTACCTTATCGCGGAATGAAAGAAGTTGTTTTACTGCATCAAAAGTGTAATCTCCGATTTTGTAAATATCTTCCTTCTTATGTTCTTTTTTTCCGGAGGCTCTCCTGAGGATTGCTTCAATACGGTAAAGAAGTTCATCCATTGAAAAAGGTTTTGTAATATAATCATCGGCACCCGATTTAAAACCTTCGATAATATCTTCTTTAAGGTTTTTAGCTGTAAGGAATATAACCGGTATTTCGGGGTTAACCTTCCTCATTTCAACAGCGAGGGTTATTCCGTCTATTTCAGGCATCATGATGTCCAGAATGCACAGGTCGAAATTTTCTTTCAAAAATATTTCCAGAGCCTCTTTGCCATCTTCGCAAAGCTTTGTCTCAAAGTTTTTTGCGTTCAGGTAATTTCTGAGCAAAAGCCCAAGATTTTTATCGTCTTCAGCTAGCAATATTTTCCTTGTTTTCATTTTTTTTGTTTTTTGGTAAATATATTGTGAATCTGGATCCTTTACCGGGTTGACTTTCGGCTTTGATTGTGCCGTTGTGGTCTTCAACAACTTTTTTAACATAACTGAGTCCGAGCCCAAACCCTTTTACATTATGAATGTTTCCTGTGGGGACCCGGTAGAATTTTTCAAAAATCCTTTTAAGATTTTCCCGCTCTATACCAATTCCCTTATCTTCAACCGAGATGACAAGCCATTTTTTAAGGTTTCTTGTGGATATTGTTATTTCAATAATGTCTCTTGAATATTTAATGGCATTGTCGATTATGTTAGAAATAGCGTTTATAAAGTGTGCTTCATCGACAAGGACAATTGGATCTTTTGCCCTGAAATCTCTTATTATTTTACCGTTTACTGATTTTACCTGAAGTGCAAAACTTTCGATAACCTTATTGAGTAGCAAATGTATATCTGTATCTGCAAGGTGTAGTTTCAGTTTTACACGTTCAAAGATAGCTGTCTGAAGTATTTTTTCAACGTGGTATTTCAAACGAAGACTTTCATCTGCAACTATTCTGGCAAGGTCGTCAATATTTTTTGCATGGTCGGCAATCGATTTATCGGCAAGCATTTGTGCGGCAAGGGATATTGTTGAGATGGGTGTTTTAAGTTCGTGAGTCATATTGTGAATGAAGTCATTTCTGATTTCGGAAAGCTTTTTTTGCCTGAAAATAAGAATCAGAGTTCCTGCAGAAAGTAATATCAGCAGTGAAGTAAAAAACAGTGAAAGGACACCCAGAAGTTTTATTTTTTCGAATTTATATTGTCTTTCCTGCGGGAAGTACATAATTATCTGATTTTGTCCGGGAATAGGATCATTGGGGAAAAGCTGCCTTATAAACCTGTTGGTGCCTGATGCATCCCGGTAACCTGGAGTCTTCCAAACGATACCATACCTGCCCGATGTAACAGCCACTTCGTATTTAAGCGGAATACCAGCATTTCTAAGTGATTCATCAATTGTTTTAATTATATCGTCCGGGTTTATTCTTTCTTTTACATCAAGGTTGGTTCTGAAAATTTTTCCCAGGATAGTCTCGAGCGATATAATTTTGTTTACCACTCTTTTCCTGAAACCAGCCCCGGTATTCTCAGGTAATATTTCAAGCGTGTCTTCTGTGCCGAAGAGACTTTCATCATTTGATGAAATAATTATTTTTTGACCGTTTCGGTTTATTATTACCGGTTTTTCAGAACTACCTATGCCGTATATTTCAAGCTGCTTTAAATTTTCATCACCTGACTTTTCAGAAAAATAGGGAGAGGACAATATTGTTTTTCCAGAGCTCTGTTCTGAAGAATCTATCCCGGAAACAATACGGTTTAGTATCTCTTTTTCTTCAAGTGTAAGTACAACATTTTCAAGAACTTTATTCGCCTGATAGCGAAACTGTTGATCGGTAACAGAAATAGCATTACGGATCCAGTAAAGCTGGATAATGGTCAATCCTGATATCGTAATCAGGAAGAAAAGAGCGAGTAACAGTATATGATTTCGTTTCACCGTTACAAAAGTAAGTTTAACTTGCGAGTTTATTAACAATCTTTAACTTTCTTTAACACTGAATTTGATTTTTCCCCGTGGAATATGGCTGGGATGGATTAAAAATCTATCATGTTAAATAAATATTAAAAAAAAGTTAAAAATCAAGATGTTCGATAAAAACATTTGTTTGAAAAAATTTTTATTTTTATCTTTGCAATGCATTTGGCACAGTTTTTGACGGCTGTTAAACAGATGTTTTTTTCATAGGTTAGGTTAGTTTTAGGGTTATCAAAAAAGTGAGCCGCTGTTCTGGCGGCTCTTCTTTTTTACATTTCAGCGAAAATAGATTTCTAAAGTGCAGAAACTGTTACAATTTTTATGTTTTTGTTTCTGGCAAAGGCATATATATGTCTTTTAATCATAAATGATTTTTTCCTTTCCAGCCAGGTAAGGTTAATTATATTTTTTTTGTTTTCATTGTAAACAAGTAATATTTTTTTGCCCCGGTGTGGGATATGTATTTCCTTAATTTCATTCCATTTATGTGTTTTCAATTCTGGAAATATTATTCCATAGCGATATTCAATTTTCTCGTCATCAATAAGAAAAAAATGATTCTTGCGTTTTGCTGTCGACAGGTAGGCAATTATTCCTGTGAAAATACTTATCCCGAAAGGAGCAATGGAGTATGAGATGTGAATTGCCAATTTATGTTCAATAATATTCATGAAGATAATAGCAACTCCTATAAGAAAAAAGGAAGAACAAAATATCCAAAGCAATATTTTTCTGCCTTTGGTGAATTCATGTTCAGTGAGGTCGTAAAAAACTTTTTCCATTATCAGATTTTTTAATTTTGTAGTAACCTGTAATCAAATTCTTTGCTGTCTAATTCAAAGGCAGCTGTAACTCCTTCTATTTCCCTGATGGTGCGGATTATATTACCAGCATGAGGGATCGGGTATGAATGGCTAATTGAGAAGATATAGTCTAACTTTTTCACTTTTTTGAACAGGACATTATTTCCTGATCTGTTTGATACCAGTGTATAGGAGATTTCTGGCATTTCTGAAGTATCAGCGAATCTGCTGAATGAAGATATATTTCCTTTGCGGTCAGTTAATTCGATTGGATTGCTTAGTTTAAGTGATATATTCAGTTTTTTGTTTAGTGCAAGTGATAGTTTATAATCAGGCTCAGATGAAACTATGCCTATAAGTACAAGGTTTTCGTCGGTATCTTGAATATCAAGTTTAAGCCGGACAGGTTTCTTTCTGTCGTCCATTTAACTCACATAAAGAGACACTAAATATAATAAAAAAATTAATTTAATGTTTTTCAGTGATTTTATTGAGTTTTATCCACGCCATGCAGGCGGCTTCCTGCTCGGCTTCTTTTTTTGATGTTCCTGTTCCTCTGCCGACTTCAACGTCGTTTATTAACAGTACCGAAGTAAAAAGTGTTTTTTTAACAAAATTATCGTAATTCTCCGTAGTATTAAATTGAATATTTTGTTTTGTTTTCTGTGCCCATTCCAGTATGAGGCTCTTGTAATCGCTGTCGGTGTTTAATATTTTTTCTATTTCGAGATATTTCTTTAATACTCTATTAATGAAGAATTTTTTAGTACCCTGGTAACCTTTATCGAGAAAAGCAGCACCAATAAGTGCTTCTAAGGCATTGCCATAAAGATTTCTGGTACTGTTGGATGGTGAAATATTAGAGACCAGTATTTTGTTGATTCCCAGTTTTACGGCTATTTCGTTTATAAATTCCCTGTTAACGATTTTGGATCTGATTTTTGTCATATGACCTTCGGTAGCGTCGGGAAAGTTTTCGAAGATCCAGTCGGACAAAATACTGTTCAGGATCGAATCGCCCAGAAATTCAAGACGTTCATTGTTGATTCTTCTTCCGTCTGGAAGTGTAACTGTAGCTGACCGGTGGATCAGAGCCATTTCATAGAGGGGTAAATTTCCCGGGCGTACACCAAGAAGTTTTCTGATGTGCGATGCGAATTCCTTTCGGTCAAGAATTAGGGTTCCGTTTTTTCTTTTTTTAAAGAGAGGCACTATTCCTCTGCTTTTTTAACAATTATGGAAGCATTCTGGCCTCCGAAGCCGAAAGTGTTGCTCAATGCAGCATAAATTCTTTTCTGCTGAGCTATATTCGGTGTAATGTTAAGATTTGGATCTATTTCAGGGTCAGGTGTTTTGAAGTTAATAGTTGGAGGCACTATGTCGTGGACAACAGCAAGAATTGAAGCTATGGCTTCAATAGCGCCGGCTGCTCCCAGTAGATGCCCTGTCATGGATTTTGTTGAGCTGATGTTCATCCTGTAGGCATGTTCTTTAAAAACAGATAGTATGGCTTTTGTTTCTGCTATGTCGCCAAGAGGGGTTGCCGTTCCGTGAGCGTTTATGTAATCAATGTCTTCAGGTCTGAGACCTGCATCTTCAAGTGCGTTTTTCATAACCAGTATTGCACCCAGACCTTCAGGATGCGGAGCGGTGAGGTGATATGCATCGGCTGATAAACCTGTGCCTGCAATTTCAGCATATATTCTTGCCCCTCTTGCTTTGGCAAATTCATAGTCTTCCACAATAAGTGCACCAGCACCTTCACCCATAACAAAACCATCTCTTGTTTTATCAAAAGGCCTTGATGCAGTTTTGTATTCCTCATTGTTTGTTGAGAGAGCCTGCATTGAGTTGAATCCTCCAACACCTGCCTCATTTATTGCCGCCTCAGAGCCACCGGTTACAATTACATCTGCTTTCCCCAACCTAATATAATTAACAGCATCGATAATTGCATTTGTTGAGGATGCACATGCTGACACGGTTGAAAAACTTGGTCCTCGAAATCCGTATTTTATTGAAATGTTGCCTGCAGCAATGTTGCTTATCATCTTGGGAATAAAATACGGACTGAACCTGGGAGTACCGTCACCCAGAACATGGCTTTTGATTGACTCATAGAATGTCTCCAGACCTCCAATGCCCGATGTCCAAATGACCCCTACTCTGTCTTTGTTTATTCTTTCAAGGTCAAGCCCTGAATCCTTAATAGCTTCTTCTGCTGCAATGAGGGCATACTGAGAATAAATGTCAAGCTTGTTTGCTTCTTTTCTTTCAAAATATTGACTGGAATCGTAGTTCTTAATTTCACAGGCAAACCGTGTTTTAAACTTTTCGGTATTGAACCTGGTAATCCAGTCAGAACCACTGACTCCATTTTTCAAGCTTTCCCAGTATTCATGCAAAGTCTTGCCTATTGGAGTCAGTGCTCCCAGACCTGTAACTACGACTCTTCTCATAAACAAATGATTGGAGAACTTTAACCTACTTTGCGTTCTCTTCAATGTACTTTATAGCTTCACCTACAGTGTTGATAGTTTCAGCCTGATCATCAGGAATTCCAATGTTAAACTCTTTCTCAAATTCCATAATAAGTTCAACTGTGTCCAGCGAATCGGCCCCAAGATCATTTGTGAAGCTTGCTTCAGGAGTTACTTCTGATTCATCGACTCCAAGTTTCTCTACGATGATCTCTTTTACTCTCTTTGCAATGTCTGATTTCGGAAATTCTGACATAGTCTTAAATTTTAATTAATACCTGATTTTTAAAGATAGTGCAAAGAAATATATTTGTAACATAATTTTCAATATGGAAAGCGAAAAATTTTACAAAATATATGTTATAAAATTGATATTCAAATACATAAATAACTGAGATTTATTTTATTGTCAAATTTCACAATTTTTTTAATTATCAGTAAATGAAAAATATAGCAATATTCGCCTCAGGTTCGGGTTCAAATGCAGAGAATATTATAAGGTACTTTAATGACAAAAAAAATGCAAAAGTTGCTCTGGTTCTTTCAAATAAACCTGATGCATATGTAATTAAACGAGCTGAAAAGCTTAATGTACCGGTAAAAGTCTTTAACCGTGAAGATTTTTATAAAAGTAATAATGTTCTTGATACACTTATTTCATACAATATTGATTTTATTGTACTTGCAGGATTTTTATGGTTGGTACCAGAAAATATTCTCAGGCATTACAAACGTAGAATTGTAAATATTCATCCTGCACTACTGCCTTTCTACGGGGGAAAGGGCATGTATGGTGACCGGGTTCACAGGGCCGTGATTGAATCAGGTGATAGTGAATCAGGTATAACAATCCACTATGTGGATGAAAAGTATGATAATGGTGATATTATATTTCAGGCCCGGTGTAAGGTTGAACCTGGCGAGACACCTGAATCGCTTGCAGCCAAGATTCATGAGCTTGAATACAAATATTACCCGCAAATTATTGAGAAGCTTATACTTGAGGCTGAATAAATCAATCAATAAAATAGGAAAAATTAATACGATTCATTCAATCTGACTCAACAGAAGGGCTATTAC
>JBASIK010000067.1:0-4074 GCA_049654745.1 Bacteroidales bacterium | reverse complement strand
GATATTACCGGCAGTCCTGTCACAAACGAAATGTTGATATGTGCCCTGTAACTCGGATTTCCGGGTAAATAATCCTGGAAAAATATATTGCAGTTGAGTGTCTGTTCCGAAGGTGATGGAAACATATCCTCGATAATACCAGGCATTTTTAGTTTCGAATCCATAATAGAAAGGCTGAACCATGATTCGGCGCCTTCGACAAATTCACCATTCAATCTTAAGTCAATGCCCCTGCTGTAACCCGTAGCCATGTTATATCCCTCGTATATTATTCTTACATTATCAAGACGGTAAGGGATGATGCCAGACAGCTTTTTGTTGTAAATCTCCGCTGTGAACCTGAATGGTCTTTCCCATACTTTGAAGTCGTACGACATGCCCGTTACTACTTGAAATGATTTCTGGGATTTGATATTTTTGTTAAGTGTTCCGTCAGGGAAACGCATTTCTCTGTAAAAGGGCGGCTGAAAATATGCTCCTGATGCCAGCCACGCCGATATGCCCTTCTCAGTTTCAACTCTTGCAGAAAACCTTGGACAGGCAAAAAACTCTGATGTAAATGAGTTATATGTGCTTCTTATACCTCCTGTTAGTATCGTATTGTATTTTTCTCTCCTTAATGTTGCCCTTGCTTCTCCATATGCTTCGTAAATACGGTTGATTATTCTGTTGCTCCCTTTCAACATTGAACTTACTCTGAGTTCGCCGTTTGTATTCCATGGAATTGAATAGCCTGCTGAGTCTACCATTTTCCATTCACGGATATTATCGTTAATGATCTCATTGTTAGCTTTCAGACCCCATCTGAAAGACAGGTTATCTGAGGCGCTCATAAAACCGCTGTACTTTACCGTAAAAAAACTTGCACTGATTTTGTTCCGTGCATGCGAAAGGAAACTTCCTACTCCTATGTTTAACAGAGTATCAACCATGTTTTCAGAACCCATATTCCTGTCCAGCATGTTGAGACTGTAAAATCCCCTGATGTCGAATTGTTCCCTTTCGTTTGTTCCGAAATTTGAAATAATTATCTTATGTGTTGATTTTATTCCAGAATATTTCCAGGTTAATGCAGTGTTCCAGGTCTGGTACCTGTCTTTTTCTCTTCCTTCGAAGACAACATAGAGCCTGTAGGCTTCAGTTTCATTTCCAAACTTGCTTTCCCTGCTGCGCGGTATATAATTATAGGTATTGGATGAATAAGTGCCAAACAGTGAAATCTCCGAGTTTTTTCCAGTCTTAATGGTTACAATGCTCTGTATATCTGCAAAAACTGGCAGGTAATCGCCTTTTGAATCAAGGGTTTTTAGCATAAGCCTGCTCGATTTGTACCTTAGTCCGGTAAGCCAGGTTATTTTACCCGAGCGACTTATCCCTTCAAAATGTGCAGTGTTAATCAAGAATCCTGCAGATACTGAACCTTTTAATTTATCAGGACGTCTGTAAGTAATATCGAGTACCGATGACATTTTATCGCCGTATGTGACGCCGAAACCGCCTGCTGAAAACAACACTGAGCTAACCATATCTGGGTTTATAACGCTGAGACCTTCCTGTTGACCTGATCTTATCAGAAAAGGTCTGAATATTTCAACGTCATTGATATAAACCAGGTTTTCATCGAAGTTTCCGCCTCTTACCGAATACTGGCTACTGAGTTCGTTATTTGAGGATACACCCGGAAGAGTTTTCAGTACAATCTCAAAACTGCCCGATGCTGAAGGCATCATGCTGAAATCTTTCGGAGAAATACTGATCATACCTGCTCCAGCTTGCTTGCTCCGGGCTGATACAGTAATTTCATCAAGTCCTGTAACCTTTCGGCTGAGGATTATTTCTCCCAGATCAATATTATAGTTACAAACGATTGTTATCGCTTTTCTTTCATAACCTGTGACAGAAATACTGAGAATATGCTCTTTTCCATCTTTCGGAACAGAAATGGAGAATAAACCATGATTATCGGTATATATGCCTGTATTATAGTTGCTTATAGTTATGGTTGCATTTTCAACTGGAATTCCTGTTGTATCTTTTACAACACCTCTGATAACAATTAGATCCTGGGCAGCTGAATAACTATTACTCAGAAAGACTAAAGGAATAACAGCCTGGATTATTATTTTGGGTAACCGGACCATTTATTTCTGTCGGCGTGCTTTTGTTTTGCTGCCTGACTTCTCTTCTGATTTTTCATTTTTAAGAAGTCCGCTTTTCAGTCCGCTGAAGAATTTTGCCCATGCAAAAGGATTGAGCAGGTTGTTAGCTGGATTCTGATTGCGTGTCATAATTGCATTTGCATTCTGCTGCATTGCCATCCTGAATCCGGCTTCGGGCGTAACTGCATACGCTCCGGTCTGGTTTATGCTCTCCTGTATAAGATAGAGATTTTCATACATGTATTGAATCTCCGGCTTGATAACAGGCCGGGTGGCAAGAAATTCCCTTTTGAATTCCTCATAGGTTTTCCATGGAAATATTGTTATGCCTTCAATTGAAATGGTATCGGCAACAAGCATTACATCCTGCTTGTAGATACGGCCATCAAAATCGGAAGGGATACTGTAAGAATGTTTTTTATAACCTAGTGCACTGATGATTATTGTATCTCCGGGCATGGATACAATGGAATAAATACCTGTTACTTCACTTATTGTACCCCTCCGAAGTTTTTGGGAAAATACCGAGGCATTGTATACAGGCTCGTTCTCACGGTTAGTAATTACCCCGCTTGCCTGTATAAGTTTATACTTTTGACTTTCCTGAGCCTCTAATACTCTCAGGGATACCACCAACAAAAAAAATATATAAAATACCCTTCTCAATAGTTGTTTTTATTTATAACGCAATCCGACAAAAAAGAGTCTGTAAAGTAAATAATAATGATTTTATTTGGTAAAACTTTTAACTTAATTTTAATAAATGAATTGTTCTGGTTAAACAATTTCTTGTTTGCTGTTCCTGATAAAAATCGTTATTGAGTTGATTTAATTTTGTTAATATTACCATGTTATAAAAATCCTCTATTATGCAGAGATTATTGTTGCTTGGAGATGAGGCAATTGCTCAGGGCGCTATTGATGCAGGCATAAGCGGAATGTATGCATATCCTGGAACGCCGTCGACCGAAATAATGGAATATATTCAGGCTTCTCCCGAAGGAAAGTCAGGCAGGATAGAATGCAGATGGTCGTCGAATGAAAAGACTGCAGTTGAAACGGCACTTGGTATGTCATATTGTGGGAAGAGAGCCATGGCAGCCATGAAACATGTTGGACTGAATGTCGCGGCCGATGCTTTCATAAATTCCGCCATTACAGGGGTTAATGGCGGGCTTATTATTGTTGCGGCAGATGACCCTTCCATGCATTCATCACAGAATGAGCAGGATTCTCGATTCTACGGGAAATTTGCGCATGTTCCGGTATATGAACCCAGAAATCAGCAGGAAGCTTATGATATGGTATTTGATGCTTTTGAACTATCCGAAAAGTACTCGTTACCCGTGTTAATGAGAATCCCAACCCGACTTGCTCATTCAAGATCCGGTGTTGTAAGACGGAAACAGATTCCTGAAAAAAAATTCAGGCTTCCCGATGATTCCAGGAGGTTTATTCTTATGCCGGCAATAGCACGGAAACGATTCAAAATCCTGCTGGAAAATTATGAAAAATTGCAGTTTGATAACAGGCTTACAAAATATAATACTTTTAAAGATGGACCCGACAGAAGCCTTGGAATTATAGCTTGTGGGATTGCAGTAAATTATCTGATGGAGAATTTTTCTGATGATGAATTGCCATATCCGTTACTTTCGGTTTCAACTTATCCTTTTTCAAAGGATATCATAAAGGACATCACCGGTAGGTGCAGGGAGATACTTGTTCTTGAAGAGGGATATCCCCTGGTAGAAGAGCAGCTTAGAGGCATTCTTGACGAAGGCAGAAGGATATATGGCAGAATGGATGGGACAATACCACGTGACGGTGAACTGAATCCCGACATTGTTGCATCGGCTCTTGGCATTAAAGCTGGGAAAGGGCATACTGTTCCTGAAATAGTCAAAAGCAGACC
>JBASIK010000066.1:0-1654 GCA_049654745.1 Bacteroidales bacterium | reverse complement strand
GGTTTTACAGCAAAAATACGCGATGCTAAAGTTGCTTTGCGTTCAGGTGGAATTGAAAGTATCAAAACCAATGTCGGATTTGTACCTATTCTGAACTTCAGACTGCTCTGGAATGTTAAGGATAATCTTGGTGTGTTGCTTTATGGTGATGCGCTTGCTGCACCTCAGGGACGTGCCGAGGATGTGCTTCTGGCATTGCAGTATAAAGTAAACGAAAAGATAACTCTTAAAGGCGGATACAGAATACTTGAGGGAGGTGCAGACAATGACGAAGTTTATAGTTTTGCACTGTTAAATTATGCTGTACTTGGAGTGACTTTTAAACTCTGAAACAAGGTTTTATTCTATCTTAATTAAGACACAGTTAAATCTTTTCCTGTCTTTAGCAAATAGGATTTTCTCCTTTTTTCAAAAAAGTTTAATTTTAAATGATTTTTAAAAAAGGAGGAAATCATGAAACTCGGATTTGTAAGTGCTATTTTACCTGAGCTTTCGCTTGAAGAGCTTGTTGACTATGCCGCTCATCTGGGATATAAATGCATTGAAGTATGTTGCTGGCCTGTAGGAAAGGCTGAAAGGCGTTATGCAGGCGTTACTCACATTGATGTTGATGCGCTTGACGAGAAGCGTGCTTCAGAGATAAGGGAATATTTCAACAAGAATGGAGTAGAAATTTCCGGCCTGGGATACTATCCGAATCCGCTTGATCCTGACCCTGAAAAGAGAGCCTTTTATGCCTCTCATATCAAAAAGGTTATTGACGCTGCTGCACTTCTTGGCGTAAACAGGATGAATACATTTATTGGCAGGGATAAGACAAAGAATGTTGAGGAGAATTTTGAGATATTCCGGCAGGTCTGGCCAGATATAATCAGACATGCAGAAGAGAGGGGCGTGAAGGTGGGCATTGAAAACTGTCCGATGATTTTCACTTACGACGAATGGCCCGGAGGGTGCAACCTGGCAACCACACCTGTTATCTGGCGAAGAATGTTCTCTGAAATAAAAAGTGATTTCTTTGGATTGAACTTCGATCCATCCCACCTGCTGTGGCAACAGATGGATTATATAAAACCTTTGTATGAATTCAAAGACAAAATATTCCATATTCATTTGAAAGATGCCCGGCTGCACCGCGACAGGCTCGATGAGGTGGGAATAATGGCAACACCTCTGCAGTTCCATACTCCAAAGCTTCCGGGCCTCGGCGATATCGACTGGGCAAAATTTATTTCAACTCTATATGAGACAGGTTATGACGGTCCGGCTTGTGTTGAGGTTGAGGACAGAGCCTTTGAAGGTTCACTCGACGACCGGAAGAAATCACTGGCTCTGGCGAAAAAATATCTGGATCAGTTTATAATATAAATGTTAACTGTTTGATACTAAGATTTAATCTATTTTTGTGTTTCCCTGCCCGGCAAGCTAGTCTGACACGCCCTCAAGGAAACAACAAAATACTCCTTTCCCTTTGGGGGAAGGTCGGGATGGGGTAATGGACCAAATCAATAGAGACATTTAATGATTTCAGATCTACAAAAAACATCTCAAAATGAAACCACAAAAAAGAATCAGACGTCGCGAGTTTGTTAAGAAAACTGCTATGGCGGCAGCAGCAGCGACAATTGTTCCGGGATTTTTTATGGGATGCACC
>JBASIK010000065.1:0-8586 GCA_049654745.1 Bacteroidales bacterium | reverse complement strand
TGCCATAATGTCATAAAACATGTTAAAATGTAACCTTTCTGTCTGCTTTTCAAAGTTACTTTATAGCTATAAAATAATCTGGCAATAATCATGCCTATTTATAAACAATTATGTTAAAAAATCAACGCATTGAATTCTCAAAATTACTTAAATATTCACTAAGTTCGTGCTCTGATTAGTTTAAATATATGATTTATTTTAAATAATTGTTAAACAGCGTATTGAGGTGGAAAGAGTTGTTAAGGTTAACATTGAAGAGGAGATGAAGTCGGCCTACATCGATTATTCGATGTCGGTTATAGTTTCAAGAGCTTTGCCTGACGTAAGGGACGGACTTAAACCTGTTCAGAGGCGGGTTCTTTACGGAATGTGGGAGCTTGGTGTATTATCCAATCGTCCATTTAAGAAATCAGCAAGAATAGTGGGAGAGGTCCTGGGTAAATACCATCCCCATGGAGATACATCTGTTTATGAAGCCATGGTAAGAATGGCACAGGACTGGTCGCTCAGGTACCCTCTAATTGATGGACAGGGAAACTTCGGTTCAATTGACGGCGACAGCCCGGCAGCTATGAGATACACAGAGGCCAGATTAAAGAAAATAGCAGAAGAAATGCTGGCCGATATTGATAAGAATACTGTGGATTTTCAGCTAAATTTCGACGATTCGTTGCAGGAGCCTGCTGTTCTTCCATCAAAAATTCCCAATCTTCTTATCAACGGAACCTCGGGTATTGCAGTCGGCATGGCAACAAACATGCCTCCACATAACCTCTCCGAAATAGTGGATGCAATTGTGGCTTTTATAGATAACCGGAATATTACTGTTAACGAGTTACTCCAATATGTGAAAGGGCCTGACTTCCCAACAGGAGGTATAATTTACGGTCAACAGGGGATTAAAGATGCATACGAAACAGGAAGGGGTAAAATCATTATCCGGGCACGAACAGAAATAGAACATACCCATTCCGGAAGAGAATGCATTGTGGTTACAGAGATTCCCTTTATGGTAAATAAAGCCGAGATGATCAAAAAAATAGCTGATTTAATTAATGATGGTAAATTAGAGGGAATCTCCTACATTAACGATGAATCGGACAGAAATGGAACAAGGGTCGTAATAATTCTTAAAAAAGATGCTACTGCCAATGTAGTTCTAAACAACCTCTACAAGTACTCACAGCTACAGACAGCATTTAATGTTAACAATATAGCCCTTGTAAAAGGTAGGCCGCGCTTGCTCAGCCTTAAAGACCTGATAGATTTATATGTAAAACACCGCCATGATGTTATTCTGAGAAGAACAAAATTTGACCTTGACCAGGCCGAAAAACGTTTGCATATTCTGGAGGGTCTTATTATTGCAAGCGACAATATTGATGAGGTTGTTGCAATTATAAGAGGTTCATCAAATCCTGACGAGGCCAGGGAAAAACTTATTGAAAGATTCAATCTTTCGGAGGAACAGGCGAGGGCTATAGTCGATATGAGACTCAGGCAGCTTACAGGCCTCGAACAGGATAAACTCAGAGCAGAATATGAGGAAGTGAAAAAGCAGATTGAATATCTGACGAATGTACTTGGAAGTATTGATCTGCAAATGAAAATTATAAAGGATGAGCTGCTTGAAATAAAAGAAAAATACGGCGACGACAGGCGTACAGAGATAGTACCAAATGTTGAAGAATTTAATCCTGAGGACTTTTATTCTGATGATGAGATGGTTATTACAATATCCCATCTCGGATATATTAAAAGAACCCCTCTCACAGAATTTCGCAGGCAAAACCGTGGGGGCATAGGGTCGAGGGCCAGTACAATACGCGATGAAGATTTCATTGAGCATCTTTATATTGCAACCATGCATAATACAATGCTCTTCTTCACAGGCAAGGGGAAATGTTACTGGCTTAAAGTATATAATATCCCGGAAGGCACAAGAACCTCTAAAGGAAGAGCTATACAGAATCTAATAAATATTGAACCTGATGACAATATCAGAGCATTCATTAATGTTAAAACCCTTGATGACGAGAGATACATAAAAAACAATTACATTGTTTTATGCACTGCGAAGGGAATTCTTAAAAAAACGTCACTTGAGGCCTATTCACGACCAAGAAGTTCGGGGGTTAATGCCATAACTGTAAGAGATGGAGATGAACTTATTGAAGCCCGCCTTACTAATGGTAATAATGAAATAATGCTTGCTGTAAAATCGGGAAGGGCAATCAGATTTCACGAGAGCAGTGTTCGACCAATGGGAAGAACGGCTTCAGGAGTAAGAGGTATAAAACTTGCTTCGGATGATGATATTGTTATTGGTATGATTACAATAGAAAATAAGGAGAAAGATGTTCTGGTTGTTTCGGAAAAAGGAAATGGAAAACGTACTAGCATAGATAGTTATAGAATTACAAACAGGGGAGGGAAAGGTGTAAAAACTATAAATATCACTGAAAAAACCGGCTCACTTATCGCCCTTAAAGATGTTACAGATAATGATGATCTTATGATAATAACATTGAATGGAAATATTCTCAGGATACCTGTATCGGGAATCAGACTGATGGGAAGAGCAACACAGGGTGTGAAGCTCATAAATCTTAGAGAAAATGATTCAATAGCATCAGTTGCATGTGTGGAAATTAATGAAGAGGATGGTGGGGAAGAAACTGATTATGATGATGAAAATTTTTCATCATCAAATGAAAATGGCAAAGATTTTGATGAATTTTAATTAAAAGTGTTTTAAATTTGAAGCGATTTTTATAACTAAAATTTAAACCATGAAAAAGTTAATTGCAATATTTATTTCTATTTCAATTACTTACGGTGCTTTGGCCCAGATGGGGAAAGTAATCAGTGCGCTGAGTTATATTGATCAGGGACTGCTCGATAAGGCAAAAGAAGCTCTTGACCAGGCTCTGGTTAATGAAAAATCAAAAAATAATCCTAAAACCTGGGTTGCCAAAGGCAGACTGGCACAGGAATGTTTCAGATCAGATAATGCCAAGTTTAAAGCGTTTTATGCTGATCCTCTTGAAGAAGCTCTGGCAGCTTATGAAAAGGCCCTTGAACTTGATCCCAAGGGTACTATCGACAAGCAGCTTAAGCTTAATAATACATATGTGCTTCTTGGAAACGACTTTATAACTCAGGGAGTTCAAAGATTTGAAGCTCAGGATTTTGCAGGTGCTCTGAAATCATTTGAAAATAATATTAAAGTTGCTACCAGTCCACTATACATCGGAGTTCCTGATACGGGCATCTATTTCAACGCAGGTCTTGCAGCTTACAATGCAAAAATGTATGACAGGGCAATAGTACATTTCCAGAAGTGTGCTGATTTGAAATATGAAGGCCCGATGCCATATTTCCTTATCTACAGCTGCTACAAGGAAATGAATGACCTTGCAAACGCTGAAGCTACCCTGAAAAAAGCATTCGAGTTATATCCTAATAATCAGGATGTTATACTTAACCTTGTTGATTTCTACATGACAACTGATAAGCTTGATGAAGCCTTCTCATATCTGAACATGGCAAAAAGTCAAAAAGAAAACGATTATACACTCTATTGGGCTGAAGGAGTATTATACATGAAGCAAGAAAAATATGATGAAGCAATAGCAAGTCTTAAAAAATCCATTGAATTGAAAGGGGATGAGTATAATACTCAGTTTAATCTTGGAGTCTGTTTTTACAATAAGGCTGTTGCAATGTTTCAGAAAGCAAACGAAATTATGGATGTTGCAAAATATAACGCTGCAATAGCAGAAGCAAATGCAGTATTCATCCAGGCTGTGCCTTATTTTGAAAAAGCAGCTGAGCTCAAGAAAGACGATCCAGATTCTCTTAGAAATTTAAAGGAACTCTATTTCAGACTTAGAACTGTTAATCCTGAATTTGAAGCAAAATACAACGAAGTAGTAAAGAAGCTTGAACAGATTCAGTAAAAACGGATATAAATAACAAATAATTAAAACGCGGTTGAGCCCAACCGCGTTTTTTTTTCCTTAAGAAAAAGGGGAGAGTTGGAAAATTAAAATATTACTGCAATTATAAAAATTCTATTTAACATAATATTAATTATAGGAATAATAAAAAACTTCCGTCCAGCCTTTGCTAATTAACATAGTCTTTTTCACAAGAAATGTTTCATCTGTGATATTTCTGAATCTGATAACCTGAAACCCGGTACTCAGAAATCGACACACCAGCTTATTATAACCTTTTAATTATAATCTTTTTTCCAATTATCCTGCTATTTTGCCTCAGAATGATAAAATATACTCCGTTATTTAATCCTGAAAAATCTTTTTCTATTTGTATTATACCTGAATATTCAGGTATAATTTTGTCATTCAAACACATACGACCCATGAAATCGTAAATTTCTAATGATACCGGCAATATGCTCCGTATTGAGAAAATGACCTTTATCTTTTCGTCAAAAGGATTTGGATAAACAGTAAAATCACTGTCAAATGCATTATTATAAAGACTTGAGTTAAAGCCGGTTTGTGCATCCATCCAGGTAAGTCTGTCGTTTATCCACTGCTTCAGGTAATTAATTTCCTCTTCATACGTTTTCCCGATAAAATAATTTGGCCATACATATTTGCCCAAAATAGGCCATTTCTGATAATTTCGATCTATTTCCGGTCCCAGATACAATACAATACTGTCTATAAACTGCATAATACTTTCTGTTGAAAAGTATGTTTTGCGGAGTTCATTCCACCTCATTATGAAGCTCCTTACATACTCCGGATCTTCCATCAATCTCTTCCACCAGTGCATTGTATAGGCATCAGTTGGTCCGCAATGAGGATAAAGCCACCCCGATGTTGAAAGATTATAATCAGAATAATTTACATTTCCGTAGCACAAATCAAAATCCCATAAGGGCCCGGCATAAAGTTTACCACCCTGTGTGTCTTTCTTTTTATAAAAAAATGTACTGAAGCGGTAGCCATCTACATTATTTGTAAGTTCCTGTATTATCTGAAAATCAATGAATGATGAGGGATCAATGTATTTTTTATAACCTGAAACGGGGTCTTTAAAATCTTTGTCGTTCAAAACATTTTGAAAATCTGTAATATACTTTTTAATATATTCTTTTTGTTCATAAACAATTGAATCTGATTTGGGATAAACATATGTAAACTTGTAATTTCTTGAATCAGGGTATACTATATACGGATAAGACACGAAATAGTCATTGGATGTCAGTCCGCCAATTTTATCAACTTTTAATATATAACCTCCTGTAACCTCATCCCCTGAAACATCCTCCCTTCTCAGACGGCTGATATCAAGCCTCTCCTTATCCCTTTTTATTTTTTCCATCAAAAGATAAATACCATTATACTGTCCGTTTAAATAAACCACGCAATATCTGAACCTGGGCTGCCACGCTCCCATTTTACTTCCAAGATACAATGTAAGAGCATATCTTATCATTGTCTTGTCAGTATAATGAGCATGAAGTATCCAGTCCTCTTCAGCAGGCATTCCAAGCAATGGTTTACTAATATCATTACCCTGATAATCTTTTAGTTCAATTGAATAACTCTTTTTTGGAAACATCTGTGTCGATTGTCCATGTATTTCTAAACCGGCCTGTCCATCAAAGTCGGTACCCGGCTGAAGCCACGAATTCATATATCCGGGTCCGTTGTTAACAACTTTCAGATTGACAATTATCTTCGGCTCATCAGGAATTTCCTGGTTTTTAGTATCTATCACAATAATAGGAAGATGGGAAAGATTATTCTGTGGTGCTGTAAACCATGAAGGCGCAGGCCTGTAAATCCTCTCCTCTGATTTAATTCCGAAAATCAGAAATGTAGTCGAAGATAGATCTGAAGAGGTTGCATTACAGTTATGGATCTGAAGGGCTAAGACATTCTCACCGGTTCTAAGATATTTTAATAATGTATCATAATTAATAACGAACCTTGCTGGCAAACCTCCTGTGGGCATCTGTGCTTCATAAGATGTCAGTATGGCATATTCATCATGTGCTGGCCTCACTCCTGGCATCCCAATGTTTTCTCTTGCTATTTCGTGATCATTCAGGTAAGCAACAAAACCATCGTCAAAATCCACAAAAAGAATCGCAGCACCTACAGCATCAGTATCATAAACATTGAACTTAATCCTCATATATACTGAACCTGCCGGGGAAATTACTGTAGAATCATCACCGTCGCCATATCCAATCCCTCCTTTGCCGCTCAACCACGATGAATCGTCAAATTCTGCGGCGGCCCAGTCGGATGGAGGTTCAACATTGCCTATGAAATATTTCCATATATCATCAGACATGACAACAGTTTCCCAGTGATCAATTTCCTGTGCAAAATTGCAGAATGAACACTGAAGTGCCAGAAATGCAACTATAAATAATATTTTCAAAAAATTGCTAATCAATGCTTTATTGTATGGATACATATAAAAATTAGAAAGTTATTAAATTAATCATTATAATTTAATTTAATATTCTAATTGCATTACACCATGAATATTACAAGTGACCCTCCCTGTACTGACTTAATCTTTAAACTATTTTATAAGCAATTTATTTTAAATAATGGATTAATACAGGAAAGTTTGAGATATGAGTAAGCTATAATATTTTATTTTCTATATTTCGAAACCCAAACAATAATGATATGGTTGCTATCCAGAAAAATACGATTGAATTTCTAAAAGCACTTGCATCGAATAATAACAGAGATTGGTTTGAAGCAAACCGTAGTAACTATGAAACTGCCAAAAAAAATTTTGAGGTATTTGTTCAGGCATTCATTGACAGAATAACTGAATTTGAGCCGGTTCTGAAAGGACTTGAGTCCAAATCCTGCATCTTCAGAATTAACCGTGATATACGATTTTCAAACGATAAATCTCCTTATAAGACAAATTTTGGAGCCCTCATTATCAGAGGCGGCAGGAAAAATATCCACAGATTCGCAGGGTATTATATTCATCTTGAACCAGGTGAATATATGATTGCCGGGGGTGCATATTTACCTCCTGCTGAATGGTTGACAGCTATAAGGGAGAAGATAGCTGAACAACCTGAAGAGTTTTTAAAAATCATTGAAGATAAAGATTTTAAAAAGTATTTCGGAGAACTTGATGATGAAAAACTAAAGAGTGCTCCCAGGGGCTTCGATCCCGACCATCCTTATATAGAATTACTGAAGTTTAAAAGCTATACTGTTGTAAATTATATAAGTGAGAAAAAAGTGCTGAGTCCAGATTATCTTGATTATGTAGTTAAGGTGGCAAAAGTTCTCAAACCTTTCAATGATTTTTTTAATAAATGTGCAATATAATAAATCACTTCATTTCAAACTTGTGGATTTATAAATCAGTAATAAGTTATTGTAAAAAATTTCTATATTCGTTAAAATTATAAAACAGCAGATATGAAGAAGAAAATTATTATTTCATTAAGCATTATTATTGCTACAATAAGTCTTAACGGGCAGTCGGTAAACCTTGAAGTTGGAATAAAGGCCCCCAATTTTGTTCTTACCGACGCTCAGAAGAAAGAGTTTTCTCTCGATTCATGGCCTGGCAAGGTACTGCAGATAAATTATGTGGATCCCGATGAGCAGGATCTGAATGAACCATTCAATGAAGCCATTGATAAGGCTGTTGATGTTGATAAAAGAATAAGCAGGGATCATTTTAAGGGTTTTGGTATAGTCGACTGCAAATCGACCTGGAAACCCAACAGTCTGATAAGGGTGATAGCAGGCAACAAAGCCAAAAAATATGATACTACCATTCTGTTCGACTATGATGCTACACTTCAGAAATTATGGGGACTTCCTCGCGATAGTTATAGCATTATTATCCTGGATAAGAACAGAGTCTGCAGGGCAATTTACAGGGGTAAAGTTCCAGATAACGAAATAGAAAAAGTAATTCAGCTGATAATTGAGCTTACAAAGGAGTAGTTACAGGTTTGTTTCTTCAGTAATATCAATTATTTCAGTTCCCAACTTCGCTTTAAGGCGCTCGAGATCATGTTTTATTGTAGCTACTGTTTTCAGGAGCTGTTTTTCCGGTATTAAGGGGTCAGGAAGCTTGCTGCTTATATAATGAACAAATTTCCAGACTTCCTTTACTTCATTAACATGCACTTCATAAGGCTCATACAGAGGGTTCAGTGAATAAAGAACCAGCTTGCCGTTTTTTTCAATGTTATTTTCCACTACTTTAAAAACTATACCATCATCGAGAGTTAAAATAATATATGCATTGCCGGTTATGATATTCCTCCAGTCCTGAAGGAATTCGCCGGTAACATATGAGCCGTCGGGTATGGGCAACATTGAATCGCCTGTAAGCTGAAAAGTCCGGTATTTTCTGTTTTCTGAAAGAAAAGGCATGTTAAACACCGGCAGGCTTCCGATATATTCAGGATCTGCATAACCTGTTGTATAGCCAGCCTTCGCTTTTTCGTTTACCAGCTCAATGTTTTCCCTGTTACTTCTATCAACAGTTGTGGCAAGCACTCTGAGATTGCTTCCCCTGATATAGGCATCGTAACCC
>JBASIK010000064.1:0-7776 GCA_049654745.1 Bacteroidales bacterium | reverse complement strand
CAAAGCCTGCGATAAACCACGGCCACATTAAAGCTGCAACGGGATTCTCCACTGCTATCTCAGCTATTCTTTCATCTACACTCATATCGCTTGTTACAAACCTCTTTCTCGCCATCCTGACCCCTCCACTATTTTATATCTCCGGCATTTCATCCCATGTTCGGCCATCCAGGATGCGGCCGGCGGCCTTTTTGCCAACTCGAAATGACATGCTTTCATCAGGCCAAACATAATATTTGTGTCCTTCATGAAAATCTATCCCTTTATTTTTCAACCTCGCTTTCCTTCTCTAGCGTCTCCATCTTCTTCAATTCCTTGTGCCCGCAGTATATGCACCCCTCTGCAATCGCCTTTGCTATCTCTGCACGCCAATCTGTCAAACATCTTGCATCCTCCTTTTTTCAATAACCTCGGTTAGTGCGGGATTACCATTTTTTATGTTATTTATGTTTACACCGAGCGCAGAATATGATTCTCCGAAACTGTCTATAGCATATTTGCGTTGAGCAGGCGTTACTATACTCAACTCCTTTAAAATATTTCTGCCGTATGGGCAACCTATGCATCCGGTCCTATTGAGCACCTCATAGACTTTAGGTTTTTCAATTGAATATATTTCATAGATTGCGTTAACCATTTCATTCGAAAAGTCATACAGCGGTGTAAATCTACCTTTTGGGTCAAGACAAGTACGGTATGCATTTTTTCTTAAAATACTCTCAGCACCCCTTACCGCAATAATAGGTTTTAGCCCAGTATTCTTTTCATAACGCCTTACAGGTTCTTTTTTGGTATATTTGCAGCATTTGTTACTAACCTTATGCAGGGAGCCGTCAAGTAGTTTTGTTTTAGCCGTATTACTAAACTTAAATTTTGTGGTTCCAATTCCGTAAATACATGACATTGTATGCGGTGTTCGACTTCCCTTCTGATATCTGTGTATATAATCGTCTTGGAACTTTGTAAAACATGGAATACCGTATTTCTCTTTAATTTCACGCATTTTCATTGTTGGATAGAGGATAACATCAGCATACTTATACATCCTTGCTCTAATTTCGTTATGTTCCCGATATGTGTTGACAGCTACAATTTTAATAGAATTATCGTGCAACACTTCCTTTATGAACCAATATAATAAATGACTGTCAAGACCTCCACTGTACGCTAAAAAGTATTCTTCTGGGTTTATTTTGTTTTGGAATCTCATTTTTAGTTTCCCGATTCCTATATATGCCAATTCCTCGGTTGTCATTGCAAGCCTTCGACCTCCTCTCACCCTCCTTCAGCTCCAATATCTCCATCTTCTTCAATTCCTTGTGTCCGCAGTATATGCACCCCTCTGCTGTATCACATGACGTGTATTGGCTCCCCCCGCAAGCGGGGCATTTAAAACGGTTCATGGTTGACCTCCTTTGTAATCCTCAAATCTTTCGCATGATCGCCAAATAAATTTATTGTTCACCCATCTTGCCATTTGCTTTGTTTTCTTTGGTGCTTTCCATTTTTCATAAATCATTACATACGGGTCATAGTCCAGTTCACGCAATTTATAGATTCGTTCCAGGTCTTGCTCTATTGGTTTTTCGTCTTGTACTTTCCGCCCATCTTATTCCCGCTACACAGATTCTTCCTTCCCCGCCGTGCTTTTTTAATTCCCTACAACACCACCTTTGTATTCGTGTAGGTGGACAATTATTTTTGATTATCAGTTCCCACATTGTTGTGCCAGGTTTGTCGAAAGAAACATCGGGATAATTTTCCCTGATAAAGTACACTAATTCTGGTGGGTCAATGCCGGTAACATTATAGTGTGCGTCGAATTTTACCCCTGCTTCTTTGGCAAGATGATAAATGCACTGGCTGTCCTTTCCTCCGCTAAAAGCTAAATAATATCCTTCTGGCGGTTCAAATGTTTGGAGGCGGCCTATTGCTATTTTTACTTTATCTTTTACTCCGAATAAGGTGTTCTCTTTTAGCATTCCAATCCCTCACTCTTCTTCAGCCTCCCCAGCGGCCCCGGCTGGCACAAGCCACCGGACTAAGCTGTTTTAAAAATCACATATATTCTCATCATCTATACATAACGCCCCGGACCTCATGCCAACCGGACCCATAATCATCGGCCCGGGGCCAGCGGGTTCAATTTAATAGGCGGTCCAGATTTGAACCGGATCGGTTTGCTTTGACACAAGCGACTCTTAAGTGTCAAAACCACATTGAACGGTCGCCGTCACTTTACCGAAAAGTTGCCTGCCTATTCAGGACTTGACCTATGGGGGCAGTTCCCTCAGCGTGTTCCCACCACGCCGCCGCCCATTTTTATGCTATAAAAACCATTTTCCCAGTTAGCTCCTGTACTTCCCGCTTAAACCTCTCTGCGTCCGAGTTTCCGTTGCTCAAATGCAGTAGCCAGATTTCCTGTACTTTGCTTAAATCATTCGCCTGTAAAAACCTCTTCACGTTCTCCAGGCTGAAATGGCTCTTGAGTAGCCTGCTTTTCAGTTCCTTCGGCACGAGGCCGGCCTCTACATTTCGTTTAAGGATGTCCAGGCTGTAATTAGCTTCTATAAGTATGTGTGTGAGACCTTGAAAGCAATATCGGACGAAATAAGTGTCAGTAGCGTATAGCAGCTTCTCTCCGTCCTGATTTGCCAGGAGGAATCCGAGCGGCTCTGCTGCGTCGTGCTGTGCCTCAAACGGAAGTATTGTCCATGTCCCACTCCGCAACTGCTGCCTTGCCTTGATGATATTAAGCCTGTGTCCAGATACACCCAGCGCCTCCGCCGTGCCCCGGCTCATATAGCAATCAATACCTGCTCTCATTATGTCATCAACGGCCTTGCTGTGGTCGGCGTAGCTAATGCTCGTGAGATATTAGACATGCTTCTATCTCACCGAGCTTAAAACCACTCCCCTTTCGTATGCGGTCAATCGTAATGCCGCATTCAATCATAATTTCTGAGTTAATCAGGTAGCAGTTCCCCGTTGAACCGCTTGCAAGTGCTTTAATATCCATTTACATCCTCCTTGGCTTTTATAATTTCTTCCATTGACAATCCTTTATACAACCGCCAGTAAAAAGTTGACAGTGGTACACCGTATTCTCTTGCCCAATCAATTGCCAATTGCGTTTTTCCGTTATAAGTTAAATGCATACAACGACGATGCCTACGGTTCTGTTCACGCATAGTAGCCCACCTGCAATTATTTGGCTCATAATTTCCATCGCTATCTATACGGTCAATGGTCAAATTATCAGCATATCCATTTGCAAGTGCCCATGCTAGAAAATTTTTAAAACTTAACCATTCTTTGCATACAGAAATTCCACGTGCACCATAGTATCTATAAGAATCGTGCCGCGAATCATAGCAGCGTTTTTTATGCCACGCCATATGTTGTATATCCTCGGATAAGTTTTAACGATATTTGCCACCTAAAATCACTCCTTCTAAAAACCAGGGGCGTCAAATACGGTTTGTTGTTTACCTTCCTGTTTCCTCTCCTGTTTTGGCTCCTCAGGTTTTCTCTCTTTGGGTTCCTCTGCCGCCTTTTCCTCAACCTCTGGTTCTTCATCCGCAACCTCATACTCTATATCAATCAGTTCTTGGTTTGCATTCTCCTCTATTTCGGCTTCAACCTCTGCCTCTGCGGCAACCTCGTCCGCACGGTTCACATGGTACATCAAAAGGCTTCCATCATCCGAGCTGTTCAGGTACCTTTTGCAAGCCCGGTTGATTACGGTTTTCCGTGCCATTTCCTGAGCAAAATCCTTGTGAGTTGAGCCTTCTCTATCGGGGTTATTTTTTGACTTAGACCAGGCTTTCTGGATTTCTTGCCATGTCATTATGTCCGTGAACTGCCTATCATCATCGAATATAATTGTGCAATATGCAGCAACGATATTGTTCGGGTCCACGTTCTCAATACGCTGCACATGCTTTGTTATAACTTTGTTCCCTCGGTGGATTGTGTACTCGAATTCATCGCCTTTGTAGACAATCTCTGCAAATATATCTTTCGCCCCGGCCACCCGCTTGGTAACTGCCATAGTCCCGAAATATGACCTCTGGAACACAAGTTGCCTGCCGTACGCTATGAAATATCCCTGTTTTTTCGCTGGATTCAATCCTTGCACTGCCATATCAAGAAGTGCATTTGCTATACTGTCCTTTGTGCAGTTCTGCAGCACCGGTTTTTTGTCTTTGTCAAATGTATTCTGGAGTATTAACCAGGCGCTTTTCATAGCATTTTCTACTGAATAGTTCGGGGGTAGGCGCAACTCCCCGCGGGATACAAACTCCTGCACCTTTTTGCCTACGACGTCTACGACGTCTTTTTTTACTAAAGCTAAATTATTAGACATTTATATCATCCTCCTTAAATGGCTCTTTGACGTAATATCTGTATTTGTTCTCGCCGATTTTTGAGAACTCATAATAACCATATCTCAAAAACCCTGTATATCTCAAAAACCCTGTGCAAAAAGCTTTCACATAATACTCGTTGCAATTTTCCGCTTCAATTTCGTACTCGTACTCTTTGTACTCGTACTCGCTGTCCGTATATGACCTTGGCTGTCCCTCGCGTATTACCTTAACCGATAGCCTGTATTCTCTCTGTGCCATGCTATACAACCTCCCTCAGCGCTTCTTTTTCCGCAAGCTCAATGCGGAGCTTCTTGTCCTTCTCGCTGACTATCAGAGATATAATCTGGCAATCCATTTCCGGGAGCCTGACTATTGACTCTCTGTTATCGACCCACACAGGGCATGTGAAACCGTAATGGGCTTGTAGCGTGCGGACAATGTCAAGACCTATCTGGATTTTTGCGCCGTTGTTCAGGTTGCTATACGGTACACCGTTGAAAGTGGTTTCACAGCATTCTGACAAGGCTCCATTGACCTGGGTTTCAAACAGTTTGAACCTTGCCATACGGAACTTGCTGTTGATTTTGTCCTCCAGAAGCCGAACCTTCGCCCGGATAAATTCCTCGGTGAGATATAGCTGCCTTTCGAGCTCTTCAAATTCTGCAGCAAGCTTCCGTTCCTCGGCTTTCAGGTCCTCAATTCGCTTCAGGCCGCTTTCCCGAGCTTCAAGCCTTGCGGCTGCTTGCTCAAGCGCTGTGATAGCGTCTGTGAGCGTGTCAATTTCTTTCTGAATAGCCATTATGGCTGTATTAGTATCAGCCTGCATAAAAGCAATATCTTCACGTATTTTCATAATCCGTTCCTGTGCCGTCGCATATTCCGGAGTAGATTCAACAGGTTCTGCTCCCTGCATAATGGAGTCTATCTCCGCTTTTAGGGCTGTCTCTTTCTGCTCGAGCTCGGCCATCTCCTTTGTATATTTCTCGATGGTTTTACGATGTGTATTCAATTCTTCTTCGTATGAGGATTTCAATGATGCGAGCTGTTTTCCTTCGACAGCAATGGTTTCCAACCTTTCAGCTTTCGCTTTGTTGAACTGTGCCTCTGCCTTTTCCCTTGCCTCTTGGAGTTTTTCTGTTGGCAAGGGTTGTCCACAAGCAGGGCAGGTATCAGGCTGCTCAAACTCAAAGGTCTTGTTGTTTTCTTCATGCCATCTGGAACGTAGAGCACCTATCTTAATATTGATGCTGTCTATTTCAGATGTCCTGTATTGGATATTGCGATTGAGAGAATCGATATTGGTTTTTAGTTCGCTCAGCTCACCTTGAATTTTGGATAGCTCCTGACGTTTCTCCCCGACCTTTTCATCTAGTACCTGCCTGTGTTTGTTTTTCAGATCAAGGATCTGCCCTTCGATTGTGCGGAGTTCCTTTGTTTTCTCCGCAACCTGTCCCCCGGCTTTGACCTGGGCAAGCTCTTCCTGCTTTGCCCGGAGCTCTTCCCGGAGTTTGGCTATGTCGTTCGGAAGCTCCTTTTCATTTGTGATGTCGTCTACATTCGGCAGATTGCGCTTAACCTCATCAATCCTAACCGGGATTTTCTCCAGCTCCTTGTTGATCTCTGCGCGCCTGGCCTGAATAACTTTTCTATGTTGTTCTATGGTCCGATTTCCGAGAATGTTGGACAGACCGGAAAGATCTTTGTTGCTTGCGATAACCTCCGCGTCCGATACGTCGCCGCAAACCTCAAGCAATAATTCCCGGCGTTTCTGCCAATGCAGGACCTCGTTGAAATAACGCGGGTCCGTGAGCAACCGGAATATGTTTTCGTCGGCTATCTCGGCAATGCGGGCATCATATTCCTTCATCTGCACTGGAACGCCGTCCACAAAGTGGTCCGTGGTATGGCCGGTGAATTCTGCCGTAGCAGAACCGCGCTTTTTCTGCCACTTCTCTTGATATACTTTTTTCAGGGCCAGTTGGCTTCCGTCATCAAGTTCCAGAATGGCTTTAACGGTGTGTTCAAGACCATGTTCAGGTTCTCCATCCGGACCCAGTGTTTTGATTTCAAAATCGGACCTGTTCAGTGAATCCTTCCCGAACAGCAACCACATGAAGGAGTCCGCTAAAGTCGTTTTGCCTGAGCCGTTATCGCCATAGATGTTTAGGTTTTTGCCGTCTGTATTTATTTCAAGGCTTTTGCAGCCTTTAAAATTTGTTAACCGTAATTTTAATAGCTTCAATTCAATCGACCTCCTTTTATAGTGCTCACACTTATCGATTGTTCTCATGTATTGCAAAATACATCTTGTCTTTATACAAGTGCTGTGACTCTGACAGATTGTTGGTATTGGTTTCTTTGTTTCCGCATGAAGCATATACTCACCACCACTGACGGTCATCATTGGAGTACGCCCACTCATTTTGCCGGAGCCCAGTCCTTGCAGTAGTATGACTTGTTAACATGTTTTCTTGTTTTTTCGCATTTGTAAATCCATTCTTTTTGGACAGGTTTTGTTTCAAAGATGCATTGGACAGATTTTGTTCCAAAGATGCAGTTTTCGCAGGTTTTCTTTTTCGATTCATTCAACATACGCCCCTCCTCTACTCTCACATGGTCTTGTTTCATATTTTCTCTAGTGGTACAATAATCTTGAGATATTTTATTTAGTCGCTTTCATAAGCGGCTTTTTCTTTTTTCTCGGCCATCGGGAATACTTCTATCCGGTTCCCATTTTCGGCAATTACTATGTCGCCTTTGTTCATGGTTCCAAATAATCCATATGACGTCCAATCACAGCCGTCTTTATATGAGCCTTTCCCATCTAGATAAGGCTTCCCCTTGTCGTTGAAGCGGCCTATGCAGTTTTGGTAGGAATCATGTATTTCTGCTCCGGCGTCAATAAATTCCCTTATCGTTGACACCTTGCCGCATGCAGGGCACTTGAAAGCCCAATCTATAATGTTTTCTCCAAACCGGCTTTCTAGCTCATCCAGCCATTGCTGGTGTGTATATTCCTTCATTTCTATGCTCCTTTCTTATTCTTTTAAAAAGTTACATATAATTTCTTTTAAGTCCCTTAAATACTCTTTATAGTCCCAATTACGTAGCTTGCATATGGTTACATCTATTGCTATGTCTTGCAATAGTCTTAATTTGAGTTGCTCTCTAGCTAGCCTGTTTAGTGCCAGTTCTTCTTTTGACCCGTTCTCAGTCAAACAATTCTTCATACGTTATCCCTCGCAGATGGTTTTTGTTGATGATTTCTATTTTCTTTTTCGTTTTACACATCATTCCACTTTCAAGATTCCTTACGAATTTTTTAGCTTCGTCTTTAGTTACTTCTTTCCAATCTCCAAAAAAGGCTTTAATCTGTATCATGTTATCATCCTTTCTTGACACC
>JBASIK010000063.1:0-15762 GCA_049654745.1 Bacteroidales bacterium | reverse complement strand
GTATAACGTGTCCTCCCTTCGTTATGTTCCATTAACCTCCTCTCCAGGTTGCTGGTATAACCAATGTAAAAAGAACCATCTATCTGGCTCCGAAGAATATATACTGTATAGACCATAAAAAAAGGGTGAAATCACCCCCACTCTCGCGGTGCGGACGGGACTCGAACCCGCGACCCCCGGCGTGACAGGCCGGTATTCTAACCAAACTGAACTACCGCACCAACATTCTTAATTTAAAGAACTTTTATTATCTATACCTAACAAATAAGCCTAATCCTTCACCATTCCGCCCCTCGAACCCGTCCCGAGTACTCGGGATGACAGACCGGTATTCTAACCAAACTGAACTACCGCACCCCACTTAAAAGTGCTGCAAAATTAATCGTAATTTTTAATTCTGCAAAAGAATAAATTTAAAAATTTATTATGAGAACCCTCCAGAGCATGAATTTTCCAGTGTTAAGGAGTTCGGAGGGTTATCTATTCCATTATACTGATAGTACTCCTCTCCAGTATCCAATAGATTCAGCTATACCAGCAAGAGGGTCTTTCATGTCCTTTTCAAACTCAAGACTGCACATACCGCTATACTTTATTTTTCTGAGGGTTGTAATAAATTTATGAATGTCTATTACACCGCGACCCATTTCTACCGTTCTGCCCGCCTTGGATGCATCTGTAACATCCTTTATATGAACGTCGAACAATCTTTTTACATACCGTTCAGCGTCCAGAGACGGATCCTCACCATCGCGCACCGTATGCCCTATATCGAGACATATCCCAATTCTCGGATCCAAATCTTTGATATGATTCCAGATATCTGTCGCATTCGGAAATAGTGGATTGTCAGGTCCGTGATTATGAATTGCAACTTTTATGTCGTATTCCTTCACCTTTTTTTCGACATATGGTAAAAGTTCATAGTTTGGTGCTCCCACCATCATTTTAACCCCTACCATCTTTGTATACTCAAATGCTTGGTCTACTGCCTGTTCGCTCTTCATGTAAATAACACCTACTGTATAAACAGTAATTCCTGCATCTTTAAACTTGTTAATAACCGAAGTAATTGTCTCTTGATTACTGTTTAACGGCAAATAGACATCTTTAAGGGAAAGGTTTGTTACGTTTACCCTTTTCATAATTTCAATTGCTTTTTCCAGTGGAACCTGGGCAAAAGTGTAGCCAGCCATTCCAAGTCCAAACAGATCGGGTGTTTTTGCAGCCTTTGTAACCTGTTTTTTCTGAGTCTGCTGAGAAAAGTTCATCGGTGTCATTCCTGCTACAATAAGCCCCGTTCCAGCTAGTCTGATAAAATTTCTTCTTGAATTCATATAATAAATTAATTTAGTTAATGAAATACCATTTGAACAGTATAAAAGTATAAAAAAAATGAACTATTGAAGTTAAAATAGATAATGATTTAATGTCCGTTTCAAAATTAATGGTCAATTCTTTTTAGTTTTCTTTAACTGTCAGATCATTATCCAGGAGTCGCCGGTTGTACTCCTGAATAACAGCCCTGAGTTTGACTTCCATTTTACTCTGAATGTCAGGAAGTTGACCAATTAGATTCTTTTCAAAATACCTATCCTTCCTGAAGTTATAAAGAGATACAGGCTTATTGTCAACCATTTCCAGAACATATTCATCCATGAAAATATAGTAATTACTTCCCATGGTATTAAATGCAAACGACTCAGATGCTTCGTCGAACAGATTGTTACCAAAAGCTATAAACTCACCTTCATAATTCAGGAAGCCAAGAATTGAAGGCATAATGTCAATTTGCTGTGCAATTCGATTACTGATCCCTTTAAGTTTACTATTGTGCATGTAAAAAGCGATAGGAACACTGAAGTGTCCGTAAACGTTCTGGTATTCTCTGAATATTATTTCATTTGTGTGATCGGCAGTTATAACGAACAATGTGCTGTCAAACCATGGTTTGTTCTTTATAGCATAAAAAAACTTTCGGAGGGCATAATCACTGTAGCTTATTGTTTTACATATAGGTATTGGTCCTTCAGGAAATTTACCGATATATTTCTCCGGTACTTTAAAAGGGTGATGTGACGAAACTGTAAATACAGAGGCCATGAAAGGTTTTCTGAATTCATCAAGTTTTGAGGCAAAGAACTTCAGAAATGGCTCATCCCATAATCCCCATATGCCGTCAAAATCCTCATTGCCATCTGGATATTCATTCTTTCCGAAATAATCATCAAACCCTGCCATGCGAGCAAAAGCATCAAAACCCATTGAGCCGTTTGGTGCACCATGGAAAAATGCTGTATAATAGCCTTTCTTTTTCAACAGATAAGGTAATCCGTTAATCTTGTTATTGGCATAATGAGAAATTATATACGGGGTTTCGAGTGAAGGCAGTGAAGCAAGTATGGAGGGCATAGCATCAATTGACTTGTTGCCATTAGAAAGGCTTACCTCATATGTCAGACTTTCGGCAAGCAATGAATCGAGAAAAGGCGTAAATCCCTTGTACGTACCACCTGAAAGATCTTTATTAAAAAAACCTATATATTCTCTCGCAAAACTCTCCATAATTATAACCACCACGTTCAGATTTCTGAATTCACCACGTGGAACAAATTTATGATGAGGACTATATATTTTTTCAATTTCTTCATCACTGAAAAAAGTATACCTTACAAGTTCTTTTTTACCCCATGTCCGGAGGATGCTGAAAGGAGTATTCAGGACAATGCCCACATTTTGTGGGTTTTTGACATATCTTGCAGCGTTGCTGATTGTAATTGGTCGGGTTGAATGCCTGAATCCCCCACGTGCTGCACCAATGGCAAGAAGAACAACCAGTGGCATAATCAGGAAGTTTATTCCAAAATAAGTCAACCGGTTTTTCGGCTGAGGCTTTACAATCTCGAATCTTGTATAAAGGAAAACCATTAATACGATAAGAAATATTGTATAGAGTGTTGCAGGCCAGTAGTCGGCAAGGAATCTGAAAAATAATGGGACAAGATTCGTTTCATTGCTGAATGTTCCAAATACATCGGCAGTTGCTCTCTTGCCTAAAAATCTGAAATATACATAATCTGCTCCGTTCATTGAGAGCATCAGGAAGTTCACCGTGAAAAACAGCCATTTTGATATGCCCTGGTAAATCCTGTGATACCTTATATCAAACGGAATAATCTGAAGAAGAATGAAAAGTGAATTATAATAGACAAGAGCTGAAAGGTCAAAAACAATTCCACCACTGAGAGCTGATAGAACTTCTGAAGGCTTTATACCAGGAAACATGGCATGATTAAAGATATAAAAACCCACTCTCGAAAGGCTGAGAAGAAGCATACTCAGAGCAAGCCTCCATACCAGAGCAGTAAGAACATCGCCTTTAAATGTAAAAAACCTGTATTTTGATTTTCCGCTGGAGTTCATAATAACAGGGCCGAATTTATTATATTTTTGTATAAAAATTGCTGTTGCATAAAAACCTGAAAAAAATGAAGTTCATCAACTGTCAACCTTGTAAAAGTATTCATAAAGTGACAGTTTAATACAACCTCAGAAAAGAATTTGTTTTCTTTTTCCGAAGCCTGATAATTTTGATGCTCACCCTGCAGATTTCAGGATGCAAAAAAGAGTGGTCAGAATCTTTTATCTTAACACCCGACTGGACAGAAGAAACACACAGTAACACTATTTCACCCAACTACACCATTGTTTTTCCTGAGGATAAAGTACAGCGTTTTGACATAATTATTTCGTCAAAGGACTGGAATAAAATGCAGGGTGACCTTCGTGCAAATGTACGTTTTGTAAATAATCAGCTGGTAGTCACTCATGGTTGGGTGCCGGTATGGGTACCGTGCTCCTTCAGGTTCAACGGGAAAACCTATACTTGAAGTTATTATTGATGTATAACATTTTCTAAATAACTTGCAGTCAACAAGAAAAGGCTGCACCTTTCTCCCATCCCCATTTGCATATGAACAGGGCGTTCTGGATCTACAAAATCATGTCCAGGTAAGAGTAAATGCTGCAATTGAGTTTAAATGAGTTTAAAGGAGTGAAATAGTAGTTTAGTAAATATTTTATAAATTTATTGCGGGTGGTATAGAAACTTTCATCTGAAACCAAAATCATTTTTCAAATGTCTGATTTTCAAAGAAATATAATTGCAAATATTAATTTTATTATATTTCTTTTTCTGATATGTCTCTTGATTATTTCAACAGGGTGTGAGAAAATTGAAAACAGAAATTTTTACAAATATGCGTTTGTTATTTCAATATATGAGGGTTCAAATATCTGCGACCTTTCTCCTCGCCTTAAAAATCCGGTATTATCAGGAGATGCAGTAACAGATGCACAAGTTAGTTCAGTGGCAGATCCCTTTTTGATTAAAAAGGGAGATAAATGGTACATGTTTTTTGAAGCGTATCAGTGGGCAATTCACAAAGGTGTAATTGCTTATGCTGAAAGTGAAGACGACTGTTATACATGGAAGTATGGCAAAATAATTCTTGAGAAACCGTGGCACCAGTCATTCTCATGCGTTTTTGAATATAATGGTGAATACTACATGGTACCTGAGTCAAAACAGTCCGGATCAACATGGTTGTACAAAGCAAATAATTTTCCTGAAGAATGGGGTGAAGGAAAGAAAATTGTGAACCTCCCTCTGGTTGATCCGGTTATCTTCAGAAAGGAAGGAAGATGGTATATGTTTGGCCTTGACAGGCATAATTTGCTTCTTTTCCATTCCGATAATCCGGAAACCGGATGGAAAGAACATCCAGCAAGTCCGATAGTAACTGGTGACAAGAAATACAGGCGTCCTGGCGGAGGAGTCTATTTCAACGGCAAGGATTATTACAGGATTGCTCAGGACTGTGAATCGGACTACGGTGTAGCTATTCACATTTTTAAAATTATTGAACTTAACCAAACAAAATACAAGGAGATACCAATCCCTGATAATTACAACCTGCATGCAGGAGCTGAGGAGTGGGCAAAGCATGGCATTCATACACTTAATATTCAGCAACTTGATACAAATAGAATTATTGCAGTTGTAGATGGTTACTGAATAATAGCCGGCAAGTCTCCGGCTCAAAGTCAGCCTGCCGGGGCAATCCGGCATATTTTTAGAAAAAAATTCGATTGCTTATGAAAAAGAACATATTGATTATGGCTCTTTTCATAATTGGAGTAGCTGCCGGGAAAACAACAATATTCAACTCATCTTCAGAGTTGGTTGATCTTAACCAGAGCCTGAATACGGAGAGTATTACTTACAACAATATTGTATCATTTTGTTTTGAAAAGGGAACAATGGTTACAATGGCCGATGGAAGTTCGAAACCTATTGAAAAAGTTACCTCTGGCGACAAAATTTTATCAGTCAATACACTGGAGATGTCAGTTGAAAATGACATTGTTGAAAAAGTTGACTCAGCCATCTGCAATAATTTTGTTAAAATATTTTTTGATGACCTCACAATGAATGTTAATACTGATGACCTTCTTTATTATGTGAAAGGTAAAGGATGGTGTTCTGTTAATCCTGAGTCAACTTTCAGGAAATATAAAATACGTGCTGGTAGTCTGAAACCGGGTGATGACTGTTACAAAATACTGAACGGCAGACTCGTAAATGTAAAAATCAGCACAATACAGAGAGTGCCGGGCAGACAGACAGGATTCAGCATAGTCAAACTTAACAAAAACAGAAGTTTTTTTGCCGGCGGCAAACTCGTATCAATCGAAGAAGTTGAAAAAATTAAAGAACAATCTCGAACCAAACTAAAAAAATAATTACACAATAGAAACATTACTTTTATTAGCATTTTTATTGCTCAGCGTTGGCGTAATTATAAATCTTTATTTAATATTTGTTCAAAAGAATAATTCTATATCTTATGCAACAATACAGATTCACCCAACCTGGCACATTTTCTATAGCAATCCTCATTCCGGTTTTTGGTTTGATGCTATTTCTCATGTTTTCTTCAGGTCTTAACGACACTATACAAATAGCTATTTTTGTTTTCACAGCATTAATTTTGCTGATGGGCATTCTGCTTTTCTATAAAATTACCATTTACATTGATGAAAGGCAGGTTTATTTCAAAATGGGATGCGGTCTTATTTCAAAAAGATATAACCTTGATGAAATAAAAAGCTGCAAGACCGTAAGAAATCCGTTGCTTTACGGAATCGGACTGAGAAAGATACCAGGTGGATGGCTTTATAATGTATCGGGACTGGATGCCATAGAACTTGAGTTTAAAAACAGCAGATCAATTGTGCGCATCGGCACAAATAAGCCCGAAGAGGTGGCTTCAATTATTAACAGACTTATAAAAAGTGACTTATATGTACCGTTCAAAAAAGAAAAAGAATATTCAGCAGTCATCCTTGCCATAATAGTTATCATATTCAGCGTTCTGTTACCAGCCTCACTACTGGTAGCAGGAAGTAAAGAAACAGAAGCATTTATTTCTGACAACCAGCTCATAATAAAAGGAATGTATGGGGTAAACATCAAACTGACTGATATTGTGAGAGTTGACACTTTCCCTGTGCTTCCAGGTATCATAAGAAGAGATAACGGTTATGCTTCAGGAAGTACATTAAAAGGCAGGTTCACTCTTAAAGATGACTCAAAAGCCAGGTTGTTTGTTAAGAAAGATATGCCACCGTTTATAAATATCAAGACAGATAAACTGAACATCTGGTTGAATTTTACAAATCCCGACAATACAAGAAGGTTATACACTGAATTAAATAAATAAAAACACCTTCATTCCTCAAGAAGGTTCACTTCTCTTATTGTGCCCGCCTTAACATTGATAAGCAAAGTTTTAATTTCGTAAGGTCTGAATGAACCGATCCATCCCATTCCAGAAAACTTCATGCTTATTCCTCCCAAAACAGGTGAACCAAGTGTTTCTACAACTCTCAAAACAAAATCATTACCCTCTTCTGATTTTTTTATTGCCGAAATAACAAGACCTGGAGAATCAGCCGTTATAAAAGAGCCACTTCCTGGCATTTTTCCATCATGTATTCCCTGATATATTACCAGAGGAGGAGTTGAGAATTCTTCTGCAATTCTGGGTATATTATTTTCCTGCCATTTTCCCTTGTGAGGCATCAGCAACATCCTGAATGTTTGTATACCCTGATCCATCCATAAATATTCCCTTTGAGAATCAAGCTTTTTCGGATCGTGGTGGGCATAAACGGCAGACCTCACAACTGAAATCCTCATATCACTACCGTTAAAGCTGTATCCGTATTTTGCATCGTTGAATACAGTGAGTCCATACACCCTGCCTTTATTCATCCCTGTAATATCAATCCATCGCTGACCCGGGACCTCCATCCCGTCTTTTTGTCTTTCTATTGCACCGTAAGGAATCTCGGTAGAAGCGATTGGTTTATCAACATTAACCGGAAAGGAAAGTTTCAGCATTTTCAGCCGCTCGTTCCAGTTGAGCGTAGCATTTGCTTCTATTTTCCTCGAGCCCGCACTCAGTGACCAGTCGATCATGAGAGTTGAACTACCCCAGAAACTTGTTACTCTTATTTTGCCCCTCAGAGGCCCTGTTTCCAGAACTTTTATTGTTGCATTACCGAAAGAACCTATTTCGTTGTTAAATGTTTTTATATCATGACTCCATGTATCGCTCGGATCATCAATAACAACAGCTCTACAACCCATTCCTCTTTCAAACAACTCAATACCGTTTTCCTTATCAAAGAGGCTTATTGTGCCTGACTCTAAAAATGTTACCCTGAAATATTCATTTTCAAGAATATTACTTTCAGCTTTAACCCTGGTACTGAATGTTGGTGCGGTGGCTTGTTTCACTCTTATCTGTCTGTAGCCAAGGGGTGGAAGTGAAGTATTCACAATCAGTTTCCTTCTGCTTCCCGCTTCGGAAGAACCAGCTGTCCATTGAAATAATAAAGGATTACCATTTTCATCTTCTACTGCTGAAGCTTTTTGCTCCTGCCAGCTGAGGTCATATTCAACATTAGTTTTCACCTCCCATGCGTGTGGATTGAAAGCTATAAAGTATTGTGAATTAGGGTCTTTTGCAGGTATCTGCCATTCAAGTTTTTGCAATGCAAGATATTTTGCCTGTTCGGCAATGTCAGTTGCAAATCCGAATCCCTCTCTGGCTGTTTGTGAATGATCAAACAGTGATGTGCCTGCAAGGCTATCATGAAACTGAAGAAAGAGTACTCTTTTCCATGCCTGCTCAAATTCTTTAGCCGGATAAACAGCACCCCATATTATTGAACCGATGCTACAAATTTTTTCAGCTGCAATCAGTGCAGTTTCAGCCTGACGGTTTCCCTTCTTTATTCCCGACTCAGCTGTATAGCAGCCTACTGCATGATACTGCAAATCGTCTTTTACAACAGGGAATTTGCTGTTCAACTTACGGATTTCACTGAACCATCGTTCTGGTGTGCTGAACAGAACTGTAGGAGCACCTTTTTCCTTTTTAAGTTCCTCAATTGAGTCGATATTTTCTTTAGTTGCCCCTCCCCCATGGTCACCTGCTCCGAAGAAACCTAAAAAACTGCTTACAGGTTCGTTTCTGTATAGTTCTATTATCTGGCTAATGCGGTTTTGAACAGGACTGGTATCATTATAACTTATTGGAATTCTGTAAGTAAAGACACGACTGCCGTCGATGCCTTCCCACCAGAATATATTACCCGGAAGGGTTTTCTCCTTTGGCTGGGGCCTCATGAAAATATAGTTTTCCATTCCCTGCAGTTTCAATATCTGGGGAAGGGAACCGGTATGTCCAAAAGAGTCGGGGTTAAAAGCAACCGTTGCTTTCCTGCCGAGAAGTTTCATAAAAGTACGCTGTCCATAAAGGCCCTGTCTAACCAATGCTTCTCCGCATGGTATGTTGACATCGGGTTCCACCCACCATCCTCCAGCAATGCACCATCGGCCTTCCGCAACTCTTGCACGTATCTCACCCAGCATCACCGGATCGTTCTGAGCCACCCATTCATAAAACTGTGCTGAACTGGCTGTGAAGCAGAACTCCGGATTTCGTTTCATCCAGTCGAGTGCCGACCTGAACGTGCTATGTACAACAGCCACCCCTTCAGACCATGGCCAGAGCCATACCGGGTCGATATGCGCATGTCCGGTCATGTGAAACTTGAATTTAGTGGCATCTTCAGGCCACTTAATAACGGTTTGCTGATCACTCTCCTCGAAAAATTCCGGCAGCGGATAGAAGAAAGCCACTATTGTGCCTGCAATGGTATTACTGAGAAAGACACGTCTGGAAATCTGATTTTTCTGTTTTGAGGAAAGCTTCTTCATCTTTTAATTTATTAAATCTCGTTAAATTTAATTCAATCAGAACATATCTCTATAGAGAGCAACACACAATGAAGCGTAATCGCCTATTGATTCACCAAGTTCTGACGGTTTGATTTTGCATATCTCAAGAGCTGGCGCCAGTGCTTCCTGTTGCAGAATTCTTTCCATATGCGGTCTGAAAAGATCTTCATTACGGGTAAAAATGCTGCCGATAACGATGCATTCGGGATTCAAAATGTCAATAAGAATAGCAAGGCCTTGACCAAGGTATTCAGCAGCGGTTCTTATTATCTCAAGTGCTATTGGATCTCCATTCCGTGCTGCAAGAGCAACCGTTCTTGTATCAATCTCTTCTATCATTTCTTCCGAGGGGCAAAAATCAACCTTTTTATTGTTGTCAAGATATTCTTTTATTACAGATTTAGCTAGCTGAGCGATACCACCTCCACTGCAGAAGCCTTCAAAAGAACCAGCTTTACCATAGCCTACCGGTCCGGTTTTATCAAGGCGAATATGGCCAACCTCACCTGCAAGGTTATTGGTACCACTGTAAAGCCGACCGTTAAGAATAAGTCCTCCACCCATTCCGGTTCCAAAAGTCAGAAATACCATGTTCGATGTACCCCTACCTGCGCCCAGGAGCCATTCGGCAAGCGCACATGCATTGGCATCGTTTTCAACGTAAGCAGAGATGCCAAATTTTTTTTCAAATAATTTTACAATTGGAATATTGTCCCAGCCTGGCAGGTTTGGAGGTGATTGAACTATGCCTTTTATGCTATCGAGTGGCCCTCCGCAGCTTATGCCTGTTGCTTTAACAGTTTTTATATCCCAACCTGCCTGTTTTAAAAGTTCTTCTGCTATCGCCTGAAGCCGGGAAATCATCAGGTAAGGGTCGGGGTAACTTTTAGTAGCAACTGTATCTCTGGCTATTATCTGAATATTCCTCTCTTCATCTGCCTGTCCGATAATTACGGAGCATTTTGTTCCGCCGATATCAATGCCAATTAGGTTCATAGCCAATATTAAAAATTAAATAAAAGATTTTTATACTTCCCAAATCCCATAATTCCTGTAATGTTTTCTCCCGGGGCCAGAACGCCTACGCTTTTTATGCCAATAGCAACAATTCCCACCGCAAGATAACCAAAGGCAAAACATGATACCGAAACTAACCCTACGCCAAGGCAGCTTACACAGGTAAGCGAAATACTGAATACACCTATTGTCAGTCCGCCGAAGCTTATGGGAGCTATTGCGAACAATCCCCTTGAAATAACAGATTCAACGGCAATTACACCTGAGGCGCTTGTTCCTATTGCGATTATTCCCTTTGCGTGTCTCATTTTTCCTCCCGGGTCATCAAAACCCAGGTTAACCGATAGTAATGGCAAGCCAAAGATTTTGAGATGCGACTCATGGTTATATTGCAGGTTTGAGAAAGCTTTTATTTTCTCTGAAATATAGTTTTCAATTTTTCTTAAAAAAGATAATTGAGAACCAACCATACCGGAATAGGTTAAGATTATCAGAATATGTTCTTAAAATTAAATAAATAAGGTTTAATAACAATTCGAATTAAAGAAAGAAATAGAAAAACATTAATCCTGTGCTGAATTTTTAATAGGGTCGGCCTTTTCATAGCTCTTTTTCTCTACAAGGAATGAATAAAGATAGAGAGCCATAAGTATCAGAAAGACACCTACAACGAATATGTCGAAATATTTCATTTTAATGCCGAGTAAAGTGATCGACCTGTTAATATCATTTGAAAGGAAAAAAAAGACTCCATTAAGGATAATTATTGCCAGTCTTAGTTCGGTTGGTCCGAAGCCATAATAAGAAATGACAAATTTTTCGTTAAGATAGACATTAATATATGTAAATATGCTTAGAAGGTAGTAACCCGCAAGAATAAGCATCACAGCTGAGAAAGAGACAAATGGTGACAATCCAGCTCCGATACATATCACGAGGGCTGTTAGAGCATCCATATTATGGTCGATATAGAAACCATAAACTGGACGTTCTATTTTTCTGACTCTGGCCAAAGTACCATCGAGGCTGTCGCCAAACCAGTTTATAATAAAACCCAGGGATGATAGCCAGAGAAATCCCTTCCCATAATTTGTCAGAAAATACCCTGCACCTGCAAGGAGTGAACCTATGAAACCGATTGTAGTAAGGCTGTCAGGGTTTATCCACCTGGGCAGATGGGATGCTATCCATGTAAGTGTTTTTTTCTCAGGTCCGGCAAGTATAGATTTCTGAATTCTCAATTCACCTTTTGCCATAAAAAGACTTGTTTCAATTTTTTATCTATCAGGACATCAACAACATAAATACTACCTGAAAGAATAAGACACACAAAAGTACCAGAACTTTTGAGAATAAAAAATATAATTGGTCAGATTTTTAGTTTTGAGGGTTCTGGTTACCTGTATCCTATATTTTATCAGCTGTTTCAGGTTTCAAGCTTACAAGAAACAATGTCAGGAATATCGCTACCGGGATAGAGAGTAAGGCAATGTCTCTTCCAAGGTGACCGGCATCGGTGGATTTTCCAAGCCAGGTTGTAACAAGGGCGCCGGCGAAGACGCCTGCCATGTTCATAAGTCCGTATCCGGCTGCCCTGTGACGGGATGATACAAACTGGCATAAAATTGGCATGTTGTTGGCATCGAACATTCCGAAGCCGATGCCGAAAATTACTCCTCCTGCTGCTATGCTTAAAAACCCGTTGCCATAACCTGTCAGTAGCAGTGCAGGTATGGTAAGAAAGATGCCAGTTGCACTGGTATATATTCTGCCTTTAAGGTTTTTTCCAATCCAGCTGTCGGCAATAATACCTCCCGTAATGACTCCCAAAAAGGATGATACTGCTATTATAATGGTACATAGGGGGCCAGCTTTTGACATGTCGATGCTTAAAGTTTCAGAAAAAAGTGTTGGCAGCCAGTTTTTTACCGCCCAACCGGGAAGGCTCGGAACTGCGAAATAGAAAAGTATTACCCAGAAACTAAACATTGTAAGCAATATTGAGAGGCTCGATTTCATTGACTTCAGCCATCTCATAAGGGTTGTCTCATCTGAGGTTTGTGTCAGGTTATCTGTTCTTTTATCGTGCAGAAAAATGATCAGCAAAAGTGAGTAGGCTATGCCTATAAATCCAAAGGTATGGAAAGCTGTATGCCACGACCATTGATGTGCCACTGTTGCACCGAATCCACCAAGTGCTTGCCCGGCATAGAGGCCTGTCATATGAATTCCGACAGCGAGGGACCGGGTACTTCCACGGTGATAGTCGGCAATTAGTGCCAGTCCTGCAGGTATATAGAGTGCTTCGCTGATACCCATTATGGCGCGAAGGATATAAAGCTGTCCAAAAGTTGTTGCATAGCCCATCATAAGGGTTACGAATGACCATACACCCAGGCTTGCAGTTATCAGCCATTTACGGTTAACACGGTCAGCAATCAGTCCTGCCACAGGTGAAACGAGTCCGTAAATCCATAAAAACACAGCCATGAGGCGGCCAAAATTTTCTGCCATTTCAAGTTCCCGGATGTCCTGCATCATGGAGGGTTTCATGGTGGAGAGCATCTGGCGGTCCATGTAATTAAGCAATGCAACCCCCCACAGAAGGGCAACAACAAGCCATGGGTACCAGGGTTTTTCTTTCAGAAGCATTAAAAGAATATTTTAATTCAAAAGAAAACTTTAAACTAATTATTTAGTAAATAGATATATTATGGCTTTGAGAGAAATTCTTTAATGCCCAGTTTTTCAACATCCTTTTTGAATTCCTCATACATTTCTGGCGTCATGTTTTTAACTGGCAATCTAAAGAAACCGCAATCTATACCAGTATATTTCATAAAAGCTTTTCCCGTAGCTATTCCACCATATTTATCGAGCAATCGGATCATCTCTACAGCTTTAAGTTGTAGTTTTTGAGCTGTCTCTATATTGCCTTTTCTGAAAGCTTCTATTATTGAATGGTAAAGTGGTGCTGCATAATTATATGTGCTCCCGACAAAACCCCTGCTTCCTGTTGCAAGGGCTGACAGCATGCATTCATCCCTGCCCCACAAAATGTTGTATTTACCATCTTTAAAATTAAGACAACCAATAAAATCCATTAAATCCTCATGTGTAAATTTTATTCCTGCAAAATTGGGTAGCATTCCTGAAATTTTCTTCAGGAATGTGGTCATTTTAATATTAACTCCGGAAATAGCCGGAAAATGGTAGTAATATACCTCCATTTCCGGGACAGCCTCACCTATTATTGAAACGTATTCAGCCAAAGCTTCCTCATCACATGACCTGAAAAAATACGGACCGATAATTGCAATGGATGAAATGCCTATTTCACGAGAGAAAACTGCGTTTTCAATACATTCTTTGTATGATGTGCCTCCTACCAGGTTTATTATTTTAACTTTTCCTCCTGCCTTTGCACATTTTGCCCAATGTTCGGCATTAACCTGTTTTTCTTTCTGTGTGAGTGAGGGTCCCTCACCCGTTGTGCCATTTATAAATGCACCTATTATTCCATTTTTTTCAAGAAAGCGGTAATATTCAGGAATGATTGAAGTGTTCAGATTACCATTTGAATCTAAAGGTGTAAAGGGTGCAGCAATTAATCCTTCCAATTTATCCATAATTCAAATTTTAAACGATACTAAAACTCTGGCTAAATTTTCAAAAACACAATGCAATTTTAAAACTATATATAAAAATATTAAAAGGAAATTCATTTTTTTGTTTTAAGAATATCTATAACAAGAATTTTCTGAAAATAAAGGTCTTTTTTATCCTCATATAGAATGCCAATTGTATTTTTATCAACCATAGTAAGGCATGAATACCCGAAAGATTCAGGTCTGTAAATTTCGAGTTGATAGGCTTCAGACCAGGTAAGACCTTCATCGAGACTGGCTTTTATTGTAATATTTTTTCTTTCATATTTGTTGGCCGGGTTTGAAAAAAACAGAACTTTTTTAGTATTTCCTCCGATATCAAGATCAGCAGAAATAATGCTAGCCATGCATACCGGTTCAGGAAGTGCATTGTTTGATGAAGGATGGGTTTCCCATGTTTTACCGAGATCACGAGTAATGGCAACAGCTCTGCCGTTGGAATCGTCTTTTATAGTAGCGTTACGATTGTCTCTCATATTTAACATTATACTTCCGTCTGTTAATTGCACACATTGAGCTTCAGTAGTGTTTGGTTTTGCGCCGGTTCCTATGTTCCATGTAATACCATGATCTTTAGAATAAATTATTGTTGACCATGGGATTCCTTCAGCGTCCTTGAACTGAGCAGGAAAAACTAATGTTCCATCATTCAGGGTTATTCCTCTGCCTGGTCCCTGAAACATTAATTTCCAACCTGGATCTTTAACCTGTGGAGTAATATTCATCACTTCCGACCATGACAGGCCATCATCTTCACTTTTGACCATTACCAGCTGACCCGTAACATCTGGCTCTATACCTTTTCCGGATGCATTCCACGCAATTTGCCCCGGGAAGCCATGAATCCATAAGGCTGCCAACCATATTGTTCCTGTTATGTCATCAACCAGAATAGAGGGATCACCTACTCCGTTTTCCTCTTCAGGTTTTCCTCCCCAATTATTCATGTCTAAAATTATTCTCATCGGTTCCCATGTCTGGCCGCCATCTGTGCTTCGGCTCATTCCTATATCAATATCTCCCTGAAGGTCCCGACTGCTTTTATATCTTACATCATAAACAGCAATTAGTGTTCCTTTTTTAGTGGTGATAATACCTGGTATTCTATAAGTATCTACGTCATCCTGACCCGCACGTCTCACAATTTTTGCGAACCTTATAATTGGTAAACCTGAATCTATTTTGATTTCATAATTCCCATCAAAGACAATTGATATATATTCAATTTCAACTGTGCCTATCAGATTTACAAATTTCTGTGGGGTGAATCCGATTATAAATTTATTGTCACCATTTTTAATCATTCTGCTTCCACTTAGTTTCACAAATTTTGATATAGAAGCAGTTGTGTCAAAAAAATCATAAATAATATGTTCTTTATCGTTAATTATATTTTTTACATATACCGATGAGAGAGATGATAATGTACTTTCCTCTTTAAAAGAAATTATTATTTCTTTTACCTCAATCTGCAAATTAGTATCTGCAATATGAAGATTAACATCAATTAAGTCATTATATCTATTTTCGGCAAATATGGGTTTAACCTTATAGATGATTTCTGGTTTTACATTAGTAGCAATATCATAAGGTACAAAATTTCTATTGCATTTTGTCGCGAAAATAAAAAGGATTGTAATGATGAAAATAATTTTCATTGCCTCCATATTAAAAATTTAAAATCAAAAAACAAAAGAAGAA
>JBASIK010000062.1:0-8035 GCA_049654745.1 Bacteroidales bacterium | reverse complement strand
ATCAAACTTAGCTATTGCCTCTTTTGAAAAAAGTTTTACCCACTCCCTGCCTTCAGCCTGCATGCCAACAAAAAACTCAGGGTATTTCTTCATCTCAAGAAGAAATGAGTCAACCTGTCTGTCGGACTGGACGGGGAAGCCCACACCACAGTTTATTGCAATTCCGTACTGAATATGTTCAGCTCTTGATTTCTGAAGGGCTTTTTCGATTGTGAAATCCTCTTTGATATGGACATGCAGGTCAATAAGAGGGAATGGATCTTCCTGGGAAAGAAGTGATAATGAAATCAACCACAGTGTTGCAAACAGAATTTTCTTTTTCATAACACACCGATTTTACAAGGTAAATTTACTTTTATATTTTTGTTTTCTTTTACTGGTATTCAAGTATCTGGCCGTATTTTATCAACTCTGTTCTCAGTTCTTCATAAGGGATTTCATAAATTGTTTTTCTTTTTTCGATTGCAAGTGATGCGAGTGTTGCTGCGCTCTGGCCCAGGATCATAAATACCGGTTCCATTCTTATGGAGCCGTATGCAATATGGGATGATGAGACGCAAACGGGCACCAGCAGGTTAAGGCACTCTTCCCTCTTTGGCATCAGTGAACCCTTTGCTATTTTGTAGGGTTTCGGCACTCTCACTCCGATATCGCCTTCATTCTGGACATAGCCTTCAGGGGTCACATAGCGCTGTACATTATGGGAATCCATTGTATATGAACCCATCCCAACCGGGTCGGGGACTTCTCTCCGGCTCAGCACATCGTGTTCTGTAGTTACATATTCACCGATCATGCGTCGTGCCTCTCTTACATATATATTATATGGCCAGTTGCCGTTGTCGGTGAATTCGTCCTTTGCATATCCCCATTTATTCATTTCGGTGCGCACCCATTCAGGAAGTCTTTTGCATGTTGCGGTAAAATACAGAAGACCCTTCTGGTAACGTATGTGCTCTTCGATAATTTCTTTCCTTCTTTCGTATGAAGCTTCAGGATAGTCCCAGTTCATACCGATATTATCGTAGCTGAAGGGTCCGTGGTTATTCACATCGGTTTTCCAGTTAGGAATTGGGTCATACTTGGCGAAGAACTCTTTCCACTGCGATTCAGCTACCCGCACAAGAAGTTCGTACTGTGTGCTATCGTAACCTTCAGGGGCAGTGATAGGTACTTTGTTTTCGGGATGTTGTGTGAGACATAGCCTGAAGCAGTATGCCTGGACTTTTCTGTCGCCCGAGCCGTTTTCACCCGGGTCACCGGGATAAATTCTCGGAAGCAGTCCGCTGGAAGGATCGCCAGGGATCCAGTAAGGACTTATGTTCGTTTTGAAATAATGACCATGGTGAAAGACTCCTTTCTGAACACCGTTCCATGTTTCTCCATACACGCTATTAGCTTCACGGCCTACAGTGTACGAAACACCAGCAGCAGCCATCAGGTCTCCTTCATAAGTGGCATCGATATAAACTTTCCCCTTAAATTTCTTACCACTTAGTGTTGTTATTGAAACAATTTTTCCATCTCTCTTTTCGACTCCATGTTCTCTGTCGAGCCATTCATCCCTGTAAACCTTTATCAGAGGATGTGAAACCATCTTCTCAAAAGCAGCTTCGGCCACATGAGGTTCAAAAATCCACATGGTACGCTTATCCCCTTCAATTGCAGGATTACCCTGTCCCCTGTTGCCGTATTCCGACCGTTTCTGCCATTTCCAGGCTGATGAATCGGCATAATGCTCGTAGATAAGCTGGTAAAACCTGCGGGCAAGCCCTCCTATCACCTCTTTATTTCCAGTATCAGTAAAACCAAGTCCAGAAGATGACATCCCTCCCAGATGCCTGTCGGGTGATACAATCACTGCCCTGTGACCCATCTCTGCGGCCTGTACCGCTGCTGTCACTGCAGCAGATGTTCCTCCATAAATAATAATATCTGCCCTTATTGCTTTCCCATTGCTGCTGTTATTGCAGGATAAAACTGACAGCAGAAGCAATAATCCGGTTAGAGTATAAAAGTATTTCATAGACAAACACTTAATTTCTTAATTCTCTGATTCTTACAGCGAATGCCCTTTCAGGATTCACTTCAAAGACCTGTTTTATTTCTTTATCGGTAAAACCGTTGTTTTTTAATTCAGGGATCAATTTTTCAAACATTGTTGTAAACCCTCTGAAATCGCCGCCGTTTTCCTTTGCAGGGTCGTACCATCCCGCATCATGTGATATCAGCACCCGGTTGAGGCAACCTTTTTCTTTCATTGCTTTCAATATGGAAACAAAATCATTGACGTTGCTCTCGTTCAGATTGTCAATACTTACCCATGCGCCTTTCGATGCAGCTCTGCAGAGTACTTCAGGATCCTTTTCAGCCTGAGCATGAATCCATATAAAAGCCTCAGGAGAGACTCCCTCTTTTTCAAGCAATTCGATTTGCTGAAAAGCCGGAATGGAGGGTCCGGTGTGTGATGCGATAACAAGTCCTGTTTTCAAATGTGTTAGAGCAGCAGCTTTAACAAGCCGGGCGTGAAATTCAGAAAGGGAGTCTCTTTCTACTGATATTTTTATGAAGCCGGGTTTTATGCCGGTTTGCCCGATACCCTTTTCCCATTCACCTGTCCATATCCCTGCAAGTTCTTCAGCAGTAAGAGAGAAAGCGAATGAGGGTATGTATTTATTGTTCACGGCTCCATAGAAACCTGTATTTGTGAGGATATTGAGCCCCGAAGAATCAGCTAATGTACGAAGCAGTTCAGGATCTCTTCCGAGGTATTCAGGTGTGCACTCAACGAAAGTTCTGCAACCCAGATCCCTTGCCTGCAAAAGGAATGGAAGGGTTTTTCTTATAACATCCTGACGGTTATAACGCCCGGGGCTGATACTGTCGGCACCAATAAAGTCGACGAGAATATGTTCATGAGTCAACCATGTTCCTGTACTTTCAGCTTTAACAGGACCTTTTACTGTCATTATAATATCCTTTCCGTCCTGTGATACACAGCCATAAAAAGCGATTGAGACAAGCAGAAGTTTGAATAGTTTCATAAACTTAAAAATTATCACGAATTTAAAATTAAATAAAAATCAACCTGCACAGTCAGGATGGATTTGCCTTTTCCGCAGAAAGAAGATAAACATCTATATCTCCGATACTTTTTGAGTGCAAAGTTCATCTATCACAGAATTAAGAGTTTCCCTGTTTCCAGCGATTAATATCAGTTTATCTTCGGGTTTAATATATGTTTGTCCGTCGGGTATGATATATTTATCATCCCTTTTCAAAAGGGCAATTCTGACATTTTCCGGGAATCCGAGGTCTACAATTTTTTTGCCTGCTGAGGGTGATTCGCCAGAAACTGTTATTTCTGCCATAGCAGTGTTCACCGGTTCTGCAAGCAGAATATCTGCCGGAGTAACATGTTTAACCCTTGCCGGCAGTGCCACATGAAGCCATTTTGCAACTTTTAAAATGGATGTTCCCTGTATCAGTACCGAAGTAATAGAAATAAAGAAAACGATATTGAAAATCGTATCAGCTTTTTCAATACCTGCCACAGGGGTGAATGTAGCGAAAACTATTGGAGCAGCACCTCTTAGTCCGACCCATGAAATAAAAATCTTCTCCCTGCTTTTCATTCTAAAGGGAAGAAGGCTCAGATAGACTGCAATTGGCCGTGCTGCAAACATAAGAAAGAGTGAAATCAGCAGGCCTGGTACTGCTATTGCTAAAAGGCGACTGGGATAAACCAGGAGTCCGAGCACCAGAAACAAAATAATCTGCATCAGCCATGCGAGTCCGTCGAACATTTTCATTATTGTTTTCTTATGTATCAGTTCCTGGTTTCCAAGCCAGAGGGCGGATATGTAAACAGCCAGAAAGCCGTTGCCTCCGAGTGATGATGTCAACCCGTAAGTCATCAGCATCAGTGTAATTGCTAGAGGAGGATAAAGCCCTTCATAATGGAGGTTTATTTTGTTAATGATAAATCTGTCGGCCCATCCAAAAAATACGCCAAAGGCTCCTCCAATGATCAGCTGACGGAAAAAAATAGGGATTACCGACCAGAATGATTTTGAAGGATCCTGAACCAGGCTAATAAACATTATAATAAGCATAACTGCCATAGGGTCGTTGCTGCCACTTTCCATTTCCAGCACAGGACGCAGATGCCCTTTAAGTCCAAGTTTTTTTGAGCGAAGTATTGAAAACACTGCCGCAGTATCGGTGGATGATATTATTGAGCCCAGCAGAAGACCTTCATAAAGTGTGAAACCGGTTACTTTCCAGATGAATAAACCTGTAACAACCGCTGTTATAACAACCCCGAGTGTTGAAAGGAGAATAGTATGCATTATTACAGGTTTAACGTATGAAATGTCAGTTTCGAAGCCTCCTGAAAAAAGTATGAAGCATAATGCTATTATTCCTATAAACTGTGCTATACCAGGCTGGTCGAATCTTATATGTCCGACGCCTTCCGAACCCGCCAGGATCCCTACTGCAAGAAAAAGCAGGAGTGTGGGTACACCAAGACGAAATGAAATTTTTCCTGCAAGAATGCTTGCAAAAAACAACAACGAAATGATAAGAACTATAGTGTCAGCTGTTAATTGCACAGGTATAACTAATTTTCGTGTTTACCCAAAAATAGATAAATGATATCAAAAACTTAGTTCCAGTATGATATTTTATTATCTTTATTGAAATCAAATTACATCCCTTTTTGTTTAAATATGGCAATGGAATTTCTGGGTATATTGGATTTAGGATGATGCTTTGAATTAATTTCCAGAAAGTTATGCAAAGGAATCTCTTCAACGGATTAAATCAGGTTATATTTTTATTCCTCCTTACTTTAATTTTTTCATTTAAAACCGGGGGTCAGATTTTAAATGATGCTGAAACTGTCACTCTAATAAGGCAGGGAATAGGACATATTTATAATTTCAAGTTCGACGAGGCGGAAAAAGTTCTGGATCAGTTGAAGGTTTTATATCCAGACCATCCTGTTATCAATCTTTATAAAGGGATGATGATATACTGGCAGAATTTCCCGCTTATTCCCTCATCGGCTAAACGTTCTGCTTTTGAACAGGAATTATACAGATCCATAGAATTGAGCAGCAGAAATATTCCTTCAGTTGAATATGAAGCCGAATATCTTCTTGCAAATCTGAGTGCCAGAGGATTGCTTCTGCTTTTTTATGCAGATAATGGTTTAAGCAGTGAAGTTATTCCACTTGCAGCCGAAACTTACCGGCCATTGATGCAATCATTCAGATATACATCCGAATGCCCCGATTTGTATTATTTTACAGGTGTTTACAATTATTACCGTGATGCTTATCCCCGTGTAAGGCCCATATATAAAGCAGTTGCTTTTCTGTTTCCGCAGGGGAATATGCAGCTCGGGTTGCAACAGCTTGAAATATGCGGAAAAGAGGCAATGGCTCTTCAGGCTGAAGCATATTCCATCATTTCATGGATAAGAATGCATTTTGAGAATGATTACCAGAAGTCGCTCCCTTACTGCAAACTACTGTATGAAAAATATCCTGATAATGTTTTTTTTAAAAGCATGTATATCAAAAATCTGCTTCTGCTGAAAAAGTACAATGAGGCAGAAGAGATTCTGGAAATAGAGTCGGAAACTGACACAAATTCATTTTACAAAGCTCTACGCTCTTTCTTTACCGGAATTATTTTTGAAAAGAAATACAGGAACTTCGGCAGTGCCGGGAAATTTTATCATGAAGCTATTGATGCCCTTCAGCCCTTTGGTGAATATGGAAAAGAGTACCAGGCTTATGCATATTTTGGATTGAGCCGTCTCGGACTCAAGGAAGACGAGAAGCATCAACGCAGGATATACCGTCGAAAGGCGCTTGAGTTATCCGATTTTAAAAAGATTACATTCGATGACTGAGATATATATTTCAGTCATTTAACTGTTTGTTTACTTATTCTTTCTATTCAAGGTCCTTTCAAACAGTTTGAATATACGTTTATATTCATCTGTCCAGCTCGACGGTTCCCTGAAGCTATGGCTCTCAAGAGGGTAAACTGCCAGTTCCCAGTTATCCTTTCCAAGTTCAATAAGACGCTGTACCAATCTTACCACATCCTGAAAATGGACGTTATCGTCAATCATTCCATGGCAAATAAGAAGTTCACCTTTCAGTCCTCCGGCGTAATAAATAGGTGAACTTCTTACATATGCAATACTGTCGGCAACGGGAGTGTTGAGAATGTTTGAGGTATAGCCATGGTTATAGTGTGCCCAGTCGGTTACAGGACGGAGTGCTGCTCCTGCTGCAAATACTCCAGGTTTTGTGAACATAGCCATAAGTGTTATGAAACCGCCATAAGAACCTCCATAAATACCAATCCTTTCAGGGTCGATCTGATGCTCTTCTACAAGGTATTTTGCTCCGTCAATATGGTCATCGAGATCCTTTCCTCCCATGTACCTGTAGATGGCTGTTCGCCAGTCGCGCCCATAACCTGCACTTCCGCGGTAGTCAATGTCAAGGACGGTATATCCGTTATCGACCAGAAAATTGTGGAACATATATTCACGGAAATAGCTGCTCCACCATCTGTGAGCATTCTGAAGGTATCCTGCCCCGTGTACAAATATTACCGCTGCACCGTTGCGGGTATTGTTTTCCGGCTTATATAGCCTTGCCGGAATCATTGTTCCGTCCGATGCCCTGAACCTGACATATTCAGGGGTTCGCCAATTGTAAGCCCTGAATTCAGGAGTAAGCGACCCGGTGATTTTCACAGGAATAGCTTTCTCTTTGTTCTCCATTAGATAAAGCTCCCATGGCCTGCTGGCAAATGAAACTCTTAATGCAAAATATTTTTCATCGGGTGAGAGAGTGTATTCAACACCCCCTCCGAAGCTGGTAAGACGTGTTCTTTCGCCTCCACGCACTGGCATTCTGTAGAGCTCTCTTATACCAGGGTCTGTCTCATTAGAAATGAAATACCAGTATTTTCCGTCATTTGAAAGTTTCGGGTTGTAAACTTCAAAATTGCCAGATGTGATTGCCTTTTTTTCACCTGTCTGAACATCAAGAAGGTAAAGGTGTGAATAGCCCGATTCTTCCGATTGGAAATAAATTGTTTTGTTATCGGGTAGCCAGCCCAATGGGCCTGAGCGAACGCCCGGTCCACCAATCCATGCTGAATCGTGCTGGTTATCCAGAAGTTTAAGCTTACCCGTTCCAGCATCCAGAAGCATTATCCAGCGGTCTTTGTTATCAACCGACAGAACTTCCACCACAGCACGGCTGCCATCATCCGACCACACAGGCGGGCGAAAATTTATTAAACGATTCTCTGATAGTCCGGGGATATCTCCGCTTACTGCCTGGTATACCGTATCGCGGCTGATATTGAAAATATACAGTTTCGAAGAATATTGAGAAGTTCCGACTTTCGGCCTGCTCTGTATCTCATCTGTATATCCTGACTCTGTGACATAATTTGGCACTATTGTATTTTTTTCTTCGCCTCTCTGTATCTGGATCCAGGTGACATATTTCTCATCTGGGCTCATTCTGACGGATCCTGTTGTTCCCTGTCCGGTGAAGATAGTTTTCGGACGTACAGGAGCCATGGCTTTTGATTCATTCAGGGTAATTTCCCTTAACCTTTTCCTTTCGGCAAGTGTTTTGAAAAGAGTCAGCTGGCTGTTATAGAGCCATTTTTCGTTTTCATTCCTGTAAGGAGGTTCAGGTGCCTGCTCCTTACCAGATCGAAAGTCTGTAAGCTGGTCAAAGGTCCCTTTGTTTATATCCCACGAAAAAATATTATTTCCCGAAACAAAGATTATCTTATCATCATTAAGGTTGAAGACCGGATTGGTTTCGGGAGTGGATGTGGAGGTAATCCTCAGGGTATTTCCGGTTTTTATATTAAGCAGGAAAATATCTCCGTTTTTTGAATAAACATACATTGTTCTCCTGCGGTTATAGTTGCCCTCCGTGGGAAGATTTTTTCTCTCTTCAAGAGTTACTTTCTGCGG
>JBASIK010000061.1:0-2059 GCA_049654745.1 Bacteroidales bacterium | reverse complement strand
GGATATATTGATGAAGTTATTGACCCGGCTGTGACAAGAAAAAAGATAATATCAGCATTCGAAGCTCTGAGGAATAAATGGGTTAAGGTACCCTCCAGAAAACATGGCAATATGCCATTATAAAGGCAAAAGGTAAAAGGCAGAAGGAGAAAGGCAAGAGATAAAGGTCAGATGGAAACAATGGCTGAAATATAAAAATTGTTTTTAAGTAATAAACAATAAGTATGTCGACGGGAATCTATGCTCTCCGTATAACAATAAGATTAAGTTAAAATATGAAGAAAATAAAGAGAATTCTTATAGCAAACAGGGGCGAGATAGCGGTCAGGATAATGAAGACTGCAAGGAAAATGGGCATCAAAACAATTGCAATTAAAACCGCTGTCGAACCTTCGGCCATGTACCTCTCAAATGCAGATATTGTTTACGATAATACTGAAGATGAATCGGAGATACCTGTCTTTCTCAACATTGATAGAATAATTGAAATAGCAAAGAAGACAGATGCAGATGCCATTCATCCAGGTTACGGATTTCTTGCAGAGAATGCATACTTCGCAGATAAATGTCTGGATAACGAAATAATATTTATAGGTCCTTCTCCAGACTCGATATATAAGATTGGAAATAAGACAATTGCTCGTAAAATAGCTCTTGCCAATAAAATACCGATGGCTATGGGTAGCCAGGATAATATTGCCAATGAGGAAGAAGCTGTAAAAATTGCCGAAAAAATAGGTTATCCGGTTATTATTAAAGCAGCATCAGGAGGTGGCGGAAGGGGAATGAGAATTGTGAGGAACCCCGAGGACATGGAAAAATTGTTCATCATAGCGAGCCGGGAAGCTGAAAAAGCATTCAACGACCCTTCTGTCTTCATCGAAAAGTATATAGAAAATCCTAAACATATTGAATTTCAGATACTCGGCGATAAGAAAGGAAATATTATCCATCTAGGTGAAAGGGAGTGTTCCATTCAACGAAAGCATCAGAAGCTTCTTGAGGAAGCCCCATCATGTGCATTAGACGAAAAACTCAGGGAAGAAATGGGGATGATCGCAGTAAAGCTTGCAAGTGCTGCCGGGTATTACTCGGCAGGCACAGTTGAATTTCTGCTCGATTCAGACAAAAATTTCTACTTCATGGAGATGAATACCAGAATACAGGTTGAACATCCGGTAACAGAAGAAATTACAGGAATTGACCTTATAGAGCAGCAGATAAGGATTGCGGCTGGCGAAGAGTTGAGAATTAAACAGAGCGACGTTAAAATCAATGGCTGGGCCATAGAATGCAGGATAAATGCTGAAGATGTTCAGGCAGGTTTTGCCCCGGATCCCGGTAAAATAGAAAAATTAAGTCTGCCCGACGAAGATTATATTAGAGTCGATACGGGAGTTACAGAAGGTTCGGTAATTGTACCAAGTTATGACTCAATGATTGCAAAGCTTATTGTTAAGGGGCATGACCGCAGGGATGCGCTCAAAAAATGTAAACTTGCTCTTGATAAAGTCTGGATAAAAGGGGTCAAGACAACACTTCCCTTCTTCAGAATGCTGGTAAGGCATCCGAAATTCATAGATGGCAGTTTCACAACCTCCTTTATAGATGAGCTGAACCAATATTACTATAATAGTGAATATGAGGAAATGATAGCAGCATGGCTTGCTACCAAATTGTTTATAGAAGAAAATCTGAGTGAAGACAGTATAAAACTTGATTTCAGTGAAAGCCGGGAAATAAATCCTTGGCTTCTTAATAAAAGGCTAAGTCAGTTCTAATTTTGAAGATTATGACAACCGGTAAACCGAAAATCAACAAACTTTACGCCATTTCATCACAGAACAGCAAGTATGTTTTTTCGCTTCCCCTAAAAAACGTCATAAAAATAGGCAAGCGTAAATATGAAATAAAACTGAAGCATGATGAAAAGTTCGGCACATACATATTATGGAAAAACAGAAAATATCCTGTAGAAGTTGTAAGGTCGAGGCAGAATAAATACGAGATTCTGTTTAATGATATCAGTTACACTTTTACAATTGAAACTCCATTTGGC
>JBASIK010000060.1:0-20146 GCA_049654745.1 Bacteroidales bacterium | reverse complement strand
GGCTGAGATAGCGGTAACTACGGCAAAAACGACCAGGGCTATCTGTGGGTTTGAACCTAAGATTGCCATGTTAAGTTTTTCAACAATGGGTAGTGCTTCGCATCCGATGGTTGATAAAGTGGTTAACGCAACAAAAATAGCCAGAGAGATGGCACCTGACCTGCTTATTGAAGGAGAACTACAGGCAGATGCCGCTCTCATAGAATCAATAGGACAGAAAAAGGCTCCGGGTAGCAAGATAGCTGGTAAAGCAAATGTCCTCATTTTCCCCGATCTTAATTGCGGGAATATTGCATATAAATTAACCCAACGTCTTGCTCATGCCGAAGCAATAGGCCCAATATTGCAGGGCATGGCTGCACCTGTAAATGACCTGTCAAGAGGTTGTTCAGTTAGCGATATAGTGAGCGTAATTGCAATTACTGCTAACCAGGCCGGTGCTATTAAATAACAATAACCTGTAGATAAATTTTTTAACAAATAATTGAAATAATGATAATTCTTGTACTTAATTGCGGAAGTTCATCAATTAAATATCAGGTTTTTGATTTTTCAGACGGCGCAAATATGCTTGCAAAAGGCCTTCTGGAAAGAATAGGACTAAACGATTCAATCTTTACTCATAAACCCACAGGCAAAGAGCAATACAGAATTATTACTGATATTCCTGACCATACTGTCGGAATAAATATGGTGATTGATGCACTCATTGATCATGAGCATGGAGTTATTAAAAGTATTGATGAAATTAAGGCAGTAGGGCACCGGGTGGTACAGGGCGGCGAAAAATTTCAGAAAAGCGTTTTAATTGACGAAGATGTTAAAAAAGCTATAGAGATCTATTGTGAACTTGCTCCGCTCCATAACCCGGCAAACCTGAAAGGTATCCTTTCAGTTGAAAAACTGTTACCTCATGTTCCCCAGGTTGCAGTGTTTGATACATCGTTCCATCAAACCATGCCGGATTATGCTTATATGTATGCTATTCCGTATGAGTACTATGAGAAATACAGAATAAGAAAATACGGATATCATGGAACCAGTCACAAATTCGTTGCCAGTAAAGCGGCCGGTATTCTCGGAAGGGATATAAAGGAGCTTAAAATCATTACCTGCCACCTTGGAAATGGTTCGTCAATGACCGCCATCAAAAATGGAATATCAATAGATACCTCTATGGGTTTCACCCCGGTTGACGGACTGATTATGGGAACCCGTACAGGTGATATTGATGCAGGTGTGCTTCTATATCTTGCTGATAAAGAACATCTTAATCTTGCAGGTATTAACAATTTAATAAATAAAAAGAGCGGCGTTCTTGGAATTTCAGGAATATCTTCAGATATGAGAGACCTGGAGCAAGCTGCAGCAGACAGTAATCCGAGGGCAATACTGGCTTTGAAAATGTTTGCCTACAGAGTTAAAAAGTACATTGGTGCCTATACTGCAGCAATGAATGGTCTTGACCTTTTAATATTTACCGGTGGAATTGGTGAGAATGATTTCAATATGAGAAAGTTGATCTGTACCGATATGGAATATATTGGAATAGTATTCAATGAAGAAGTAAATGAAGGAGTGCGAGGAAAAGACCTGATATTGTCAAAACCTGAATCTAGAGTTACAGTAATGTCAATAACTACAGATGAAGAATTTGTAATAGCATCTGATACAAAAAGTATTGTGGAAAAATTATAAAAGCCTTTAGTAATTATCAGGTCATGTTGAAAAAGCTCGATGAAATCAGAACAATAATTGCAAATGAGCCTGTTAAAAAACTGGTTCTAGCAGCAGCCAATGATCATGATTCACTTAGTGCAGTTCTAAGAGCTGCAAAAGATGGTATCGTAATTCCGATTCTTGTGGGCGACAAGGAAGCTATACAAAATATAGCCTCATCCTATGGATATGATATATCTGACCTGCGAATAGTTCATGAGCCAGACACCGAAAAAGCTGTTGAGATATCTGTAAAAATGGCAAGTAGCAAACAGGCTGAAATACTTATGAAAGGGAAGGTCGGTACATCAACGCTGCTGAAAAGTGTTCTCAACAGGGAATGGGGATTACGTACAGGCAAGTTGCTCTCACATTTTGCCCTGTTTGAAGTTGAGACATACCACAAACTGATAGCAGTTACCGATGTGGCAATGAACATAGCACCAAATCTTCAGGAAAAAATTGCAATTATTAATAATTCGATAGATTGCCTGCACAAACTGGGTATAGCACTTCCAAAAGTGGCTGTTCTTGGAGCTGTAGAAATGGTCAACGAAAATATGTCAGCCACACTCGATGCTGCTTTGCTTTCAAAAATGAACCAGAGAGACCAGATAAAAGGCTGTATTATTGATGGTCCGCTGGCTTTTGATAATGCAGTAAGTGTTGAAAGTGCGCGTCATAAGGGTATTAAAAGCGAGGTGGCAGGCGATACCGACCTTTTGCTTATGCCTGATATTGAAGTGGGTAATGTCCTATATAAATCATTGGTATTCTTCGCAAAAGCAAAAGTGGCTTCAGTAATACTGGGAGCTGCAGTTCCTATTGTGCTTACGTCACGTTCCGATTCGGAGCAGGCCAAATACGACAGCATAATGCTTGCAACCGCAGTTAGCAGGAAGCAACAATGATAAGAACCCTCGATGAAATGGTCGATGTGGTGCTTTCTTTTCGAAAAAAGCACCGGCTGGCTGTTGCCTGGGCACAGGACCAGAATTCCCTTGAGGCTGTGGGCAATGCGGTAATTAACGGACTTGCAGAAGCAGTTCTGATAGGTCACAAAAAAGAAATTATTAGAACATGTGAAGCTGAGTCAATCGACTATTCAATATTCACCATTATTGAATCGAAAAACGAAATCACCGCTTCACAGGAAGCAGTTTCCATGGTTAAAACTGGAGAAGCCGACATAGTCATGAAAGGATTGGTCAGCACCGATAAATTCCTTAAGGCTGTGATGGACAAGGAAAATGGAATTATGAAACCTGGTGCTGTTCTTTCATATGTATGTGCTGTGCAGATTCCCTCGTATCATAAGCTTCTTTTTATTACCGACCCTGCAGTAATCCCTTTTCCAGACCTTGACCAGAAAATTGCCATGGCAGAATATGCCATTGAAATGGCAAATATTTTCGGAATAGAAAAACCCAGGATGGCATTGATCGGAGCATCAGAGAAAATCTCCAGGCACTCGGAAAATTCTATTCATTACGCAGTTATGTGTAAAATGGCTGAACGAGGTCAGATTAAAAACTGTATTATGGATGGTCCACTGGATATTTTTCTCGCCTGTGACAGGAAAAGCCAGGAGTTGAAACAAGTCGACACTCCTATTTGTGGTGATGCCGATATTCTTCTTTTTCCTTCTCTCGAATCCTGCAATCCGTTTTATAAAGGCCTTATGCTTTTTGCGGGAGGTGAACTGGCAGGTCTCATAAGAGGCACTTCAAAACCTGTTGTATTAATGTCGAGAAGTGAAAAAAAGAAGTCAAAATACTATTGCATAGCCCTTGCCTGCCTGCTGGCTGAAAGAAATATATAAAAAAATAGTTCAGCTATTGGAATGAAAAAATCAATGATTATTGCTATCAATCCAGGTTCTACTTCCACAAAAATTGCTGTATTTGAAGAGGAAAACCTTCTTTTTGAGAAAACAATCAGACATTCAACAGAAGAGCTTCAAAGATTTTCCAGGATAACTGACCAGTTCCATTTTCGTAAAGATTTGATTATGAAAGAACTGGAACATCATAAAATTGATTTTTCAAGGGTTGCAGCAGTTGTAGGAAGGGGAGGACTTGTAAAGCCTATTGAATCAGGAGTTTACAGGGTGAATGAGAGAATGAAAAAAGATCTGAGAGAAAGTCCTATGGGAGAGCATGCCAGCAATCTAGGAGCTCTTATTGCGGATGACATAGCTTCAGAATTACAAGATGTTCCTGCATTTATTGTTGATCCTGTTGTTGTAGATGAAATGGAACCTGTTGCCAGGCTATCAGGTCATCCTGAAATTAAACGGCTCTCGATTTTCCATGCCCTCAACCAGAAGGCGGTCGCAAGGCTTTATGCAGCCTCTAAGGGAAAAGAGTATGAAAAGTTGAATCTTATAGTTGTTCACATGGGAGGTGGAATAAGTGTAGGAGCTCATAAGCAGGGGCGGGTAGTTGATGTCAACAATGCACTGGGTGGAGATGGTCCTTTCTCTCCGGAACGGTCAGGAGGACTCCCTTCAAAACAATTGGTCGATCTCTGTTTCAGTGGTAAATATACTTACGAGCAGATTAATTCAATGCTTATCGGCAAAGGAGGGATGGTAGCATACCTGGGAACAAATGATTTCAGAGAGATCTCCAGGAGGGCTGAAGAAGGAGATGAGTCAGCGTCGCTGGTAATAGATGCAGCTGCATACCAGATTTCAAAAGAGATAGGCAGTATGGCTGCAGTCCTCGAAGGAAAAGTGGATGCTATAATTCTTACGGGTGGAATGGCTTATCAAAAATCATTCAATGAAAAAATAATATCCCGTGTAAGCTTTATTGCTGAGGTTGTAATATATCCTGGTGAAGATGAAATGAAAGCACTTGCTTTTAATGTGATTCTTGCTTTACGGGGTCAACTACAGATAAAGGAATATAGCAGATAAACTAAAATAAAATCTTGTTTTTTAAATATTTATGGTGATACCATGGCAACAGGTATTATTTTGCCGTTGAAATATCTGTGGCCGTTAATGGCAAACCATGCTAGGAATTTACCCATTTCTTCAGCACTTAAATTTGCCTTTTGACCTGGAAAAGCTCTGTCAAACATTTCTGTCTGAACACTTCCCGGTGCAATACAGTTAACATAAATTTCCCTCTCTATCAACTCTGTTGCAAGGCATTCAGTTAAACATGCTATTGCTGCTTTGGAGGCACTATAAAATGAGAGGCCCGGAAATTTCTGACTACCCTGGTACCCACCCATGCTTGAGATATTTACTATATGGGAACCTCTGTGAATCATAGGAAGAAAAAGACGTATCAGCATTGCTGGGACGAAAAAATTTATCTCCATCATTAATCTGGCCTCTTTATCATCTGTTTCATCAAATTTTCTGGCATACAAATATCCGGCATTATTAATAAGTATATCGATTTTGTCAAAATATTTTCGTACAAATTTTAATATTGATTCTGAATTACTTGCGAGAGTTGTGAAATCTGTTATTAGAGGGATAATATTATGGTATGGCGAATAATCCGAAACTTTTTTGAGAGCCGTTTCATTTCTACCTGTTACAATTATATTGTTTTCTTTGTTTTCGGATAAAACTTTCGCTGTTTCTAAGCCTATTCCGCTGGAGCCTCCGGTAATAATGATGTTCATATTTAAAGTTTCTCTACTGAATAAAAGAGTTTTTTCGTTTATTTGTATGTATCAAATATACAACTTTTAAGAAATGAAGAGAGGCAGGAAAGTCATCGCCGGAATTTTGCTTACATTATTTTTTAGTCTGTATACTGCTGATAAACTGATTGCTCAGGATAAAAGTAATGAAAGACCTCCCTTTAAGGAGAGGTTATTCTGGGGTGGAAGCTTTTCTCTTCAGCTGGGGACTCTTACAGATATTGAGATAGCACCCGTGGTCGGAGTCTGGCTTTTACCACGTCTGGCAATTGCTGCAGGACCAAATTACAGATTCTATAAGTTTCTAGGAGAGCAAACTGATATATACGGAATTCAATCTTATTTACAGATAGTGCTTCTGCGAGACATTGATAAATTCATTCCAATCGGATCTCATACCAGCATTGTGCTTCAGGTTGACAATGAACTTCTTTCCCTTGAATCGAGTTTCTGGAAAGGGTCCGCTTATATCCCCGGTGAATCAAAAAGATTTTTTGTAAACACACCTCTTTTAGGTGGTGGGCTCAGTCAGCAGATTGGAAGAAGAGCCAGTATTAACTTTATAGTTTTATGGGCATTGAGTGATTCAGGATATGCTCTATACAGCAATCCTGAAATAAGAATAAGCTTCATTTTCTAATTTATTATATGGGAATTTATTGAACATTACTTGAATGTTAATGTTTAATAATAAAGATATTTTTTAAATTAATTATCTTACATTTACAAAAACAAATTTTTATTAAATGAAAATTAAAGAGAATTTATTGGTTTCCCTTGTTTATGAACTAAGAGAGACTGACAGTAATGGACCTGTAATTGAAAAAGTTGAATCTGACAATCCATTTCAGTTTATCTATGGAACAGGACGTCTGTTGCAATCATTCGAATCAGCCCTGAGCGATTTATCTGAAGGAGATGAATTCCAGTTCACTATTAAATCCAGAGATGCTTACGGAGATAGGAGGGAAGATCTGATAATAGATATTCCTATTTCAGCCTTTGAGATTGACGGTAAAGTAGACGAAGAAGTATGCAGGGTAGGTAATGAAATTCCGATGACTGATGGTTCGGGAAAACAATTTATAGGAGTAATAAATGAGATTTCCGGAGATATTGTAAAAATGGATTTCAATCATCCAATGGCAGGTGTAGACCTATACTTTACAGGTAAAGTGATCGGTGTTCGTGAACCTACTGCTGAGGAACTTGAGAATATCTGACAATCTAACCTGCAAGTTTGAATTATTCCGTACTTCATGGCTCTCTTATAGCTGTGAAGTATTTTCAATTTAGGATTTCGAAGTTTTTAGCTCCTATTTGAAAATTATTTAACAATCAATTAAATAGCAAGTTTTTCTCCTTCTGACTTTGCAATTATTACAGCAGCGCATGTATCACCATATACATTTATAGCTGTTCTGAACATATCAAGGATGCGGTCCACGGCAAGTACCAGACCTATTCCTTCAAGCGGTAAACCTACTGCTTTAAGCACGACGGCCATCATCACAAGTCCTGCCATTGGGATGCCAGCTGCACCTATTGCAGCAAGCAATGCAGTAAAAATTACAATAAGCTGCTGTGGCAAACTCAGATCTACACCATAGGCCTGGGCTATAAACATTACTGCCACACATTCATACAAAGCTGTTCCGTTCATATTTATTGTTGCTCCCAGCGGAAGTGTAAAACTGGCTATTTTTCCTGAAACACCGTCCTTGTTCTGAACAGCCTCAAGTGTAAGGGGAAGGGTTGCATTGGATGATGATGTAGAAAAAGCCGTGAGCAAAGGAGTCATCATGTTTTTGAGATGCCTGAATGGATTAGCTTTACCCAGAACTTTAAGCATTAGTGGAAGTGTAATAAATCCATGAATCAATAATCCTGCAAGCACAGTCAGGAAATATAATCCAAGCCGGCTTATAACCTCGCTGATATCATTTCCAATAGATATCTGCTGAGCAATAACTTTTGCTGTAATGCTGAATATTCCCAGGGGAGTAAATTTTATTATAAAGAGAGTCAGTTTCATTATAACATCGAGCGCAGCAGAGATTATGCCGGTTAAAAGAGTACGCCGGTCTTCATTAAGTTTTGTAATGAAATAACCAAATAGAATTGAGAAAAGGATTATTCCAAGCATCTGACCCTGTGCAAGAGCTTCGAAAATATTTGAAGGAATGATTCTTATAAGTGTTTGCCAGAAATTGTCAGATGCGGCTGCAATGTTTTCAACATTCATAGTTAAACCAAGTTCAGCGCCTGTTCCTGGTTTAATGGTAGTCACCAGAACAAAACCTGTAATGATGGCTATCAAAGTTGAAAGGAGATAGAACCCAATAGTTTTAAAACCAAGCCTTCCAAGATTTTCTCCGCTTCCAACACTTGCAACACCACTGGTTATTGAGCACAGAATAAGAGGAACTATAATCATATTCAGCGCACGCAGAAAAATATCACCTATCCAGTTAGTATATTTTACCGCATCGTGAAAAAAATAACCAAACAAACCTCCTGCAATAATTGCAATAAGAATCTGATAGTGTAGTGGAAATGAAAAATGTTTATTTGAAGTCATTTGTTCTAGTTAATATTTCCGGCAAATATATCATTTTAAAAATCTGAATTAAAATTAAGATGGTATAAGATTTATAATCAAAATGAATTCTTCCGAATTATTTTACACAAAAAGGCGTTATTTTTACAAAAGTAAAATAGGCAATAATGGATTTATTTACCAGATTTTTACAAATGTAAGCTAACCATTTATTTACAAATGTAATATTAATTTAATAAGTAATTAAGAATTTATTAATAATCTGTTTATCTGTATATTGAAATAGTTTATATAAACAACAAATCAAAATAAAAAGTAGTGTTACTCATAAAAATTTTTAGAACATCAATGTCTTTATATATTATATTATTATAATTCAATGTTTTAAGTACCTAAATTAAAGAAAAAGTTGAAGGTAATTGATATTTATACTAGTTTGAAAATAAACTGTTTGATCAATTAACGAATTATACATGCTTGGTGAATAAATTAAATTATTTTACAAAAGTAAATTAAATTATTTTACACATGTAATTTATATTCTTATTACATTTGTAAAAACATGAACATGAAAGAAAGGATAGAAGAATTTCTTAGGAGAGAAAACAAAACCTACATTCAATTTGCTCAGGAAATTGGAGTTCAGCCATCTAGTATATCTCATATCCTGTCAGGAAGAAACAAGCCAAGTCTTGATTTTGTAATGAAGATGCTCTCAAGATATAAAAACATTTCTCCATCATGGCTGTTATTCGGCAAAGGTGAAATGTATACCGATCATGTATCATCCCTATTTGATGATGGCATTATGAAAGATGATGATAAAGAATCTCTTATTGAAATACAGCCATCAAGATCATCAGTACAAAACAAAATTTCCTTTGATGAAAAAGACAAAATAGAAATAAAAACTGAAAGTAAAGTCCAGAAAAAACCGGCACGCAGAATAATTATTTTCTATGATGACAATACTTTTGACGAATATTTTCCGGATTGATGCATTTTAATTTTTCCATCTTCACGGATATATTTATTATAAATTTATCTTTGCCATAAATAATATTTCTAATGGCAAAGTTAATCCGGGACTTTAAAGTTTTGAACAATACTAAAATTACCAGGGATTATTTCATTCTTGAATTAGTCTCGCCGGAGAAGCTACAGAATATAATGCCAGGTCAGTTTATTCAGGTGAGGATAGATGGCAGCAGGGATACTTTTCTGAGGCGTCCTTTTTCAGTTCATGATGTAGATTACGATAAAAATTCAATAAAGATTCTGGTCCAGATTGCCGGAAAGGGAACAGAAAAAATGTCAAAACTCCTGCCTGGTGAAATTCTAAATATCATTTATCCTCTTGGCAGGCCTTTCAGTGAACCTAATAAAGGTGAGAATATCCTCCTTGTTGGCGGAGGTTCCGGTGTAGCACCTCTTCTTTTTCTGGCAAAACACATCAATCAATTAGAAATAAATCCTGATATTCTTTTAGGCTTCAAAAGCCAACAACGTATCATAGAAACTGAAGAATTTGAAAAGTACGGCCGGGTTTTTATTACAACCGACGACGGATCGGCAGGAAGAGAGGGATTGGTTACGGAACATCCTTTGCTGCTTAAAGGTGAATATGACAGAATATATTGCTGTGGACCTGAAGTTATGATGAAAGCAGTAGTATCATTGGCAAAGTCGCGTAACATATTTTGTGAAGTATCTCTTGAACATCTCATGGCATGTGGAATAGGCATATGCTTATGCTGTATTGTAAAAACAACCAGGGGTAATATTTGTACATGCACTGAAGGTCCAGTTATCAATGCAAATGAACTGTTATGGTAAACCTTAGTTTCAAAATAGGAAATCTCAGCTTTAAAAACCCTGTTATAACAGCTTCAGGTACATGTGGATATGGTATAGAACTTGAAGATTTTATTTCACTTGAGAAACTGGGTGGAATTATCGTTAAGGGAATGACATTAAAACCACGCGAGGGAAATCCTTATCCAAGAATGGTTGAGACACCCTCAGGGATGCTTAATTCAGTGGGATTGCAGAACAACGGGATTGAATATTTCGAAAAGCATATTTATCCAAAACTTGCAGGCCTGGATACTAATGTCATGATAAATGTAAATGGCAGTACCATTGAGGAATATGTTGAACTTGCTGAAAGGATTTCTCATCTTGAAAAGATACCTGCAATTGAATTAAACATTTCCTGTCCCAATGTTAAAATGGGAGGTATGGCCTTTGGTACAAATCCGGTTACTGCACGGGAGGTCATTAAATCAGTAAGAAAAGTTTATTCCCGGATTCTGATTGTTAAACTTTCTCCTAATGTCACCTCGATAGAAGAGTTTGCAAAAATTGCCGAAGACGAAGGTGCTGATGCGATATCACTCGTAAATACTTTGCTGGGAATGGCAATAGATGTTAAAAAAATGAAACCTTCACTGGCTACAATTACCGGGGGACTATCGGGACCAGCCATTAAACCGGTTGCTGTAAGAATGGTATGGCAGGCAGCAAATTCGGTAAAAATACCGGTTATTGGAATAGGGGGAATTATGAATGAAATAGATGCTCTTGAATTTATAATGGCTGGAGCTACAGCTATTCAGGTTGGAACAGCATTATTTATCGATCCTTCAGTACCATATAAGATAATAACAGGCATAGAACAGTTTCTGGTGGAAAGAGGTTTTGAAGACTATTCCTTACTGATAGGTTATATAAATAAGAATTTTTAACATATTTGAGGTACTTGTTAATCAATAAATTGATAAATTATTACTTATTCTTACCAAATTATTTGTTGAATAAATTTAAAATTTATAATTTTCAAACGATATTTTTAAAAATTATTAATAAATTAACGATATAAAAATTAAAACATCATGGCTGAAAATTTACAGATAGATAACCTTGACAGGAAAATTCTGGATATAATTACAAAAAATGCCAGGATACCTTATCTGGAAGTTGCCAGAGAATGCGGAGTATCAGGTGCTGCAATTCATCAGCGCGTTCAAAGGCTGATTAGAATAGGAGTTATTAAAGGTTCAGAATTTAAAGTTGACCCGATAATGGTTGGCTTCAGAACCTGTGCCTATATTGGCATTTTCCTCGATCATCCGGGTGAATACAGGAATGTAGTTAAAAAATTCAAAGAGATTCCGGAAATAATCGAATGCCACTACACTACAGGAAATTACTCTCTATTTATCAAAGTTTATACACGTGACAACGAACACCTGAGGACAATTCTTACTGACAAAATTCAAACCATTCCGGGTGTTACCCGTACGGAAACTCTTATCTCACTGGAAGAATCAATCAACCGGCAGATTCCGGTTTTATCTGAGTAATATAATTTACACATTATAAAGTAAAAAACAACCTGAATCAGGTTGTTTTTTACTTTGTGATCCAGCTGGGAATCGAACCCAGGACCCCATCCTTAAAAGGGATGTGCTCTACCGACTGAGCTACTGAATCTTTAAAAAATTTTGCGAGTGCAAAGATAGGATATTTTTACTAAAATCAAAATAGGATTAATTTTTCAATTGTTAATTTTAGTATTTTTCACTCATTAAAATTTAATTAAAATTCTGAAAAACAATATTAATTGCAAATATGAAAAAATTCTTTAACAATAAGGTTGTGATAGTAACCGGAGCTTCTTCCGGAATCGGAAAGGCATTAGCATTTGAATTTGCTAGAAACGGAAGCATTGTTGTGCTAGCAGCAAGGTCTGAAGAGAAAATTGCTGAAATTGAAAAGCAGATAAGAGATAATGGGATGAAGGCTATGGCAGTTAAAACTGATGTAACAAGCAGAGAAGATTGCAGAATATTAATTGAAAAGACTGTTAAAGAATTTGGTGGAATTGACATACTTGTTAATAATGCAGGCATTTCGATGAAAGCTCTGTTTCATGAAACAGACATTAAAGTTCTTCAAAGAGTCATGGATGTCAATTTCTGGGGTTCGGTGCATTGTGCTCAGTTTGCATTGCCTTATCTTATAGAACGTAAAGGCACGCTTGTAGGAGTATCATCAATAGGAGGCTTTCATGGTTTGCCCGGAAGGGCTGGATACTCTGCATCAAAATCAGCACTTCATGGTCTTTACGAAAGCATACGAGTTGAAAATATAAAGAAAGGACTTAATGTACTTATTTTTGCACCAGGATTTACTGCTTCAGAAATCAGGAAGAATGCCTTGCTGGCCGATGGTTCAATACAGGGAGAATCTCCCCGCAATGAGGAAAACCTTGTTCAGCCAGAATATGTGGCAAAAAAGATTCTGAAAAGCATAGTAAAGAAAAATAAATATAAAATCATGACACTTGAAGGATATTTAACCGTACTGTTAAAGGTTTTTATGCCTGATCTGGTTGACCGTGGTTATTATAATGAATTTGCAAAAGAGCCGGATAATATTTTAAAATAAAGCTTTATAGGTGTACGTTTTATAAAAAACGTAATTTTATGTATAATTTCATGATATTATAATTTTTTTAACAAAAACTAAAAGTGAATATTATGAATAATTTTAAGATCAGATGGTTATTGTTAACAATTAGTCTGTTGCCATTTACTTTAAGTATTTCTAAAGCTCAGATTGATAATGTTGAATTTCTCAGGTCCGGTGCAACAGATGGTATCAAAATCATTGAGGCCTATCTGACACCATGGGCAAATGCTTTTGGTGCAGGACTAAACGGGAGCTGGTATAATACTGCCAAACCCCATAAATTCGGAGGATTTGATATCACAGCCGGCATAAATGTGGGAGTGGTTCCTAAATCAGCTGGAACATACAATGTATCAGATCTTGGACTTAAAACCTTAACAGGTTCAGGAACAGCTTCTACAGTATCAGGACCTGATGTTAATGGTCCACGGCTTACAAAAGAGGTTTCAGGAGTAACCCTGGCATCTTTTACACTTCCTCCTGGAACAAATTGGAGATATATCCCTGTTCCGACACTTCAGGCAGGTATAGGTCTGCCTCTTGGAACAGAGCTGAAAGCAAGGTATATCCCAAAAATCAATTTTAAAGACGATGCAGATATTTCACTGTGGGGTATAGGCTTAATGCACAGCATTATGCAATATATCCCGGGGAACAAGCTGCTGCCGGTTGATGTATCCCTGTTCGGAGGCTATACAAAATTGCAAGGAAATGTAGCAGTGAGCCTTCAGCCTGAAGAGCCACAGAATTATTCAACCTATAACCCGGCATCAGCGTTCAGCGATCAGAAAATTGCAGCCACAGTTAATGCATTGAATATTGGTGTGGTTGCTTCAGTCAATGTTCCAGTTATTACTATTTATGGTGGACTTGGTTACAGCAAAACGCAAACCAAAATCGCTCTTGAAGGAAATTTTCCAACGCCTGTTCTCGTCGCAACCCCTGAACCACATGCCGAGTACAACGACTCAGGAGTGATGAAAGGAAGTACTATTGATCCAGTGGATATTAAAAATTTTTCTGGTTTAAGAGCGAACGTGGGAATCAGAATAAAACTGGCTGTAATAACAATTCATGCTGATTATACAAGGGCTCAGTATAATGTATTGTCAGCTGGATTTGGGATTTCATTCAGATAGAGACATATAACAATAAATTAATCCCCGGAAACTCAAAGCATGAGGCCGGGGTTATTTTTTTCATGCTTTTTGATTAAATTTATTTGACTTTAAATATGAAAATTTTTCAATGGTGCTTTCAAGGGAAATATATTCAAGGTACCGTGCATTGTTATATGCATCGAGGCGAGTATTGACTGAGAAGGATATTCCTATTATAAGAAAAGCACTGGATATTCTGGTTAATCATTGCGGTGGAAGAAAGACTTTAACCGGTAATTCAATTATCATTCATGCACTTGATGTCGCAAATGTTGTGGTTTCTGAAATCGGGCTGGGAATTTCAGCTATTTCAGGTACACTTATTCATTATGTATATGACTCGATTAAAAATAATAAGGAAGAACTATTAAATGAATTCGGGCAAGGTACTATATACATACTTGAAGGGCTTTCCAAAATATCTATAATTGAATCAGCCAGGATTTCATATGAATCAGAAAACTTTCGCAAGCTTCTTCTAAGTCTGGCAGATGATGTCAGAGTTATTCTTATCAAACTGGCTGAAAGGCTTGTAGTAATGCGAAATCTTGACAATGCAGAGGAAAAAACAAAACTTTCACTCTCTTCTGAAACTTATTTTCTTTATGCTCCTCTTGCTCACCGGCTGGGATTATATAATGTTAAATCAGACCTTGAGGATCTTTCAATAAAATACCTTGAACCTGATCAGTATAATTACATTAGTGAGAAGCTTAAGAAAACAGCTGTTTCACGTAATAGATTTATTAAGGAATTTACTACTCCCATCAAGGAAAGACTCCTAAAGCATGGCTTTAAGTTCAGTATTAAAAGTCGCACAAAATCAATTCATTCTATTCTCAGTAAAATGAGAAAGCAGGGTATTGATTTTGATGAAGTTTACGACATTTTTGCTGTAAGAATAATTATAGAAAGTAAGCCTGAAAATGAAAAATCAGATTGCTGGCAGGTATATTCAATAGTTACAGATTTATATCAGCCCAATCCCAGCCGTCTTCGTGACTGGATTTCGGTCCCTAAGTCAAACGGTTATGAATCACTTCATACAACTGTTATAGGTCAGGGAGGCAGATGGGTGGAGGTGCAGATAAGAACTACAAGAATGGATGAGATTGCCGAAAAGGGTCTTGCTGCACACTATAAATACAAAGGTTTGAGGGAGGGTGAATCGGGTCTTGATCAATGGCTTGCGAGGATGCGGGAGATACTTGAGACAAGTGACAAAGATGATTCTTTTATTGATCAGGTGAGGTCGGGGCTCTATTCGGACGAGGTATTTGTTTTTACACCAAAAGGAGAACTTCGACAGCTACCGGCAGGAGCAACGGTTCTCGATTTTGCATTTGATATTCATACTGAAGTTGGCCGGACCTGTGTGGGCGCCAAAGTAAATGGCAGGAATGTAACATTGAGATATGTACTGCAGAATGGAGATCAGGTTTCGGTGCTCACATCCAGGAATCAGAAACCAACACATGATTGGCTCTCGTTTGTTGTAACATCAAAGGCAAAAGCTAAAATTAAGCAGGCACTTAACGAAGAAAAAACGCTTCATGCAGCAGAAGGAAAGGAGATACTTATGCGCCGCCTTAAGAACTGGAAAATACCTTTCGGAGACGCAGTGATAAATAAACTCCTTTCACATTACCAGTTAAAATCAGCACAGGACCTTTATTATCAAATTGCTCTTGAGAAAATTAATTTACTGGATGTAAAAGAATTACTAACAAAACCTGAAGTAAAAGATAAGGCAGAGAAAGATAATGTTGAAACAGATAGCAGCACCGTTATTGAAGACCGTTTATCGCAATTATATACAGATTACCTTGTCATTGATGAAAAAATAGAAGGACTTGATTATAAGCTTGCGAAATGTTGCAATCCAGTTTTTGGTGACAGGATTTTTGGTTTTGTTACAGTTTCAGATGGCATAAAAATCCACAGAACTTCATGCCCTAATGCCCAGTATATGTTATTGAGATATCCATATAGATACGTATCAGCCAGGTGGACCAAAACAAGCGACATGCCTGATTTCAGGGCATTGGTAAAAGTTACAGGCATTGCAGAAGTGGGGATTATAAACAGGATTGCTGATGTAATTACTGAAAACAGAATTGTATTGCGAAGTTTTAATTATAAAATGAATGAAGGAATGTTTGAAGGAATGCTTCAGATAATGGTGCCTAATAATGATGTATTACAAAGTATTATAAAAAAGATTTTGTCAATTAAAGGAGTTCTGAAGGCTGTAAGGACTGAGAGCGGAGAGTGGTAAAAACATTATTAAAAATCAATCCGAACGTGGATCTTTTTTTACCGGCAGTTTTGCCATTTTCTCAACTTCTATGGAGGGGAAACCAAAATCCACAACAACCTTGCCTGCTATTAGATATATGCCACTTCCTTTGAAAGGATAATTTTTCAGTGATTGTGGAAAATGTACTGTATCAAAAAAGTTTCCTTCTGCATCGATAAAACATCCGAAGTTCATCCATTCGTTTTTTACTGTTTTAATGTATTTTACGGTAACAAGTTGTCCTATCATTTTTACTTTTTTCCCTTCATATTTATTTAATTCATGCGCAAATATTTCTCCCCGGAATGATGTTTCCAGCATATCGAACCAGGAAACAGATACAGGGAAGCCTATAAGTTCGATCTCGTCGTAAGCATCGGAAAGCTTGTCATATTCAAGTTCGGGAAGTGAATACTCCTTTGCAGGAGAGAAGAAAAGCGGCTTAGTAGGTTCCGGCTTACTCTTATTCATCAGCATGTGTGCTTCCCACAGAAGCGAGGCTTTCGGTTTTCCTGTAAACCTGAAGGCGCCGGCCCGTATAAGAAGAATAAGCTGTTCAAGACCGGGGTTAACACGGTTAATAAAGTCGTTCAGACTGTTAAATGGACCGCCCGTTTGTCTCTCTTCTTCGATCAGTCTGGCAATTTTTTCTTCAAGGTTCTGTATATGAACAAAACCAAGGTATATATCCTTTCCATAAATAGTTGTCTTATAGGTACTTTTGTTTACACAGGGCAGATTAATATTACCTCCGTATCTTTTTGCCTCATGGACATAAACCCAGGCAGAGTAAAACCCCCCGAAATTATTAATAACAGCTACCATAAATTCAAGCGGGAAATGAGCTTTCAGGTAAAGGCTCTGGAGGCTTTCAACGGCGTATGATGCAGAGTGTGCCTTGGAAAAGGAATATCCGGCAAATGATTCTATCTGGCGCCAGACCTCTTTGGTAATTTCTTCATTGTAACCTTTTTCCCTGCAGTTTGAGAAAAACTTGTTCATTATTCTCTTCATTTCCTGTTTCGACCGGTATTTTCCGCTCATTGCGCGCCTGAGAATGTCTGCATCGGCCAGATCAAGACCTGCAAAATGGTGGCATATTTTAATTACATCTTCCTGATAAATCATTACACCGAATGTCTCTTCCAGTTGTTCTTTCATAACAGGATGAAGATACTCAAACTTACCCGGGTTATGAAAACGGTAAATATATTCTCTCATCATGCCAGAGCGTGCAACACCAGGTCTTATCACAGAACTGGCAGCAACAAGAGTTTTGTAATCTTCACATTTTAGTTTTTTGAGAAGTCCCCGCATTGCCGGACTTTCAATATAAAAGCATCCTTTGGTTTCACCTTTTCTTAAGAATTCTTTCACAAGGGGATCTTGTTTGAATTTATCGATGTCGTATATATCCACTTTAATGTTTCGGTTTTTAAGGATTATTTCGGCGCTTTCGCGGATATGCCCAATACCTCTCTGGCTGAGTATGTCGAGCTTTTCAAAGCCTATTTCTTCAGCAGTGTACATGTCCCACTGTGTGGTCTGAAAGCCTTTGGGCGGAAAATCGAGTGCTGTATAATAGGTAACCGGCTCTTCAGAGATTATAACGCCTCCAGCATGAATGCTTCTGATGTTGGGGAAGTCGGCAATTTTAAGTCCGGTTTCGAAAATCTTATCGGCTATTCCATTGCGGTTAATATCGGCAGAGGGGTTATCTATCAGGTTATCAATTTCTTCCTTGGGCAGGCCATATATTTTTCCCAGTTCTCTTACAATAGACTTACCCCTGAAAGTATTTATTGTACCTATGAGTGCGGTATGACGGTATCCGTATCTTTTGAAAATGTAGTCGAGCACTTCATCTCTTTCTTTCCATGAGTAATCAATATCGAAGTCGGGCGGGCTGCTTCTGCGGGGATTGATAAACCGTTCAAAGTAAAGGTTCAGGTCGATAGGGTCAACGTTGGTGATTTTCAGGCAATAAGCAACTATTGAATTGGCACCGCTACCCCTGCCGACGTGGTAAAAGCCTCTTGACATTGAGTATCGTATGATATCCCAGGTAATCAGGAAATAGGCAGAAAAGCCGAGTTTGTCGATTATTTCAAGCTCGTGTTTAATTCTCCGCTTTGCTTCTTCGTTATTGTTGCCGTACCTGTAAAGCATGCCGTCCCATGCAAGTTTCTCAAGTAGCAGTTTGTCGTCGTAACGGCTTGCTGAGTACACTTTTTTATTTTTGTTGCTTTCAAGGTCGGGTGAGAAATCAGAGTTACTGATCATTTTTTCAGTAGTTTCAATCAGTTCGGGGAAGGATTTAAAGATGTTTATTATTTCATCCTTTGTGCGGAATATTTCATCGTTAGGGGCGCATTGTGAGGGCTGGAGATGGCTCAAGAGTATGTTATTGTCGATGGCCCTCAGGCTTCTGTGGATCTGGTAATCATCACTTGCGGCAAAAGTTACAGGATTGATTATTAACATTTTCGAGCGTTTAAGGGCAGGGGGGAAGCTGATAAGGCGGTTTACTTCTTTTGGACGTATGCCTATGTATTCATTTTCGTAAAGTTTGCGTCCCGGAATTTTACCGGCTGAATAAATTATACAGGCATTATTGAATCGTGGCGCAGGGAATTCGATTGGCATGCCATTGATATTATGGCTGGTCAGGAATTCATTCAGTTCCCGGAAACCTTCATTATTCATTGCGATGCCAGTGTACAGAAACTCGTTTCCGTTTCTGAACTCAATGCCAGCAAGAGGCTTTATGTTTTTTTCCCTGCAGAGTTTAACGAATTCAAGTACGCCTGTGGAGTTGTTTATATCGGTAAGGGCAATTGCCTCTGCACGGTATTCAGCAGCTTTGCTTACAAGTTGTTCGACAGACATTGTTCCGTAGCGCAGGCTGTAATATGAATGGCAATTCAGGAACATTGTTTTTGTCTTTTATTACTTAGCCAGCATACCAGGTACTGTGCTGTTTTTTGTATTTATTTTTCACCACCAGTACCTTTTCAGTCTTTCCTCCATCATTTTATGCTCGTTAAGGGCATTTTCGAGCCGTTTTAAGGCTTTTTCCTCTCTTTCCTGTACTGTCATAACCCCTGATGCTCTTTGAACGGCATATCGCCCGAAACGCTTTCTAAGCCTGTCCATTGTCATGTATAGGTTTACTTTTTCAGGGGTATCGTCGAACATGTCGAGTTGCTGAACGCCCCTTACCAGGTGGCTGAACCGTACCCCGATAAGTCTGATGAGCATACGGCGCTGCCAGAGTCTTTCAAAAAGTTCTTTCGCAGCGCTTATCAGGATATGGTCGAATGCGGTGTAGGGGATACGTTTCTGAATTGTATAAGTATCGAAGTTGGAATATCTGATTTTCACTGTTACACACGAAGTGAGTTTTTCCTGGCTTCTCAGCTCAAATGCTATTTTTTCGACCATGCTTACAAGAGTCTGGTTGAGCACTTTCACGTCGGTGGTATCTTTTTCGAATGTATGTTCTGTGCTTATTGATTTCTGTTCCGAATAGCTTATGACAGGGGTGGGGTCTATTCCGTTTGCCCTTTTCCAGATTTCAATACCGTTTTTTCCCATCAATCTTTCGAGCATTTCGGGAGGGATATTTCTCAGTGTGTATATTGTTGATATTCCCATGGCTCTCAGTATCTGGTATGTTTTCTGTCCTACCATAGGTATTTTTTTGATTGAGAGCGGATCGAGGAAAGGGATAACAATGTCTTTTGCCACTTCTTTTTCGCCGTTGGGTTTAGCTTCATCGGCAGCTATTTTTGAAACGGTTTTGTTGACAGAAAGCCCCATTGATACAGGCAGTCCTGTTTCTTTTATTATATATCTGCGAAGTTCATGAGCCCACCGGCTGCATCCGAAAAACCTGTCCATTCCGGTAAGATCTATATAATGTTCATCAATCGAAGCTTTTTCATAAAGAGGCGCCCTTTCGGCAATTATTTCCGTAACTATGTTTGAGTACTTACTGTAAAGCTCCATATCGCCGCGTATGACTATCGCGTCGGGGCAAAGGTTCATTGCAAGCTTCATTGGCATGGCTGAGCTCACACCGTATTGTCTTGCTTCATAACTGCAGCTTGCCACAACTCCACGGTCCGACAGGCTTCCAACTATCACCGGTTTGCCGTTCAGTCTGCTGTTCCTCAACCTCTCCACCGAAACAAAAAAAGTGTCGAGGTCAAGGTGCAAAACCGCTCTCTCTGTATTGCCAGCAATCATGGCATTCATTTT
>JBASIK010000059.1:0-4143 GCA_049654745.1 Bacteroidales bacterium | reverse complement strand
CCGCAGAAGAGGGTGGCTCTTGTGGTTGGCGAGTGGGGAATATGGTGCGACCCTGAGCCAGGGACCAACCCGAGGTTCCTTTTCCAGCAGAACAGCCTGCGCGATGCACTTATTGCCGGCACAACACTAAACATCTTCAACAACCACTGCGACAGGGTTAAAATGGCACAGCTGGCACAGACGGTAAATGTATTGCAGGCTGTAATACTTACACAGGGCCCGAAAATGATACTTACTCCCACCTACCATGTGTTCGACCTTTACAAGGTGCATCACGACGCCAAAATGCTTCCGGTAAAATTCACAAGCCCCGATTATGTGTACGAAAACCAGTCGCTGCCGGCACTCAACGCCTCAGCTTCACAGGACTCTGCCGGTGTGGTTCATATTACAATGGTTAATATCGATCCGAATAAACAGATCACAGTAAATATCACATTGAACGGTGTCAAATGGTCAACTGTCACAGGGCAGGTTCTTACATCATCAAAAATAACCGATATTAATACGTTTGAAAAACCAGATAATGTGGTAATCAGAAAGTTTGAAGGAGCCAGAAAACAGGGTGAAATGCTCAATGTTGTTATGCCCTCAAAATCGGTGGTGATGCTGGAACTTAAATAAAAATTCTATATAATTTTATGGAAAGCCATCGTTTGATTCCCAGGGGAATTCTTTTCCCGTTTATTCTTCTTTGTTCGTTATTCTTTGCATGGGCTGTTCCCAATAACCTTACCGATACCATGCTGGCAGCTTTTAAAAGGATTATGAGCCTGAGCGATTCAAAAACAGCATGGATACAGGTTACCTGTTACCTGTTTGGCTACGGCTGTTTTGCTATCCCCGGAGCGATATTCATAAAAAAGCACACCTACAAATCAGGTGTACTGCTCGGGCTCGGGATGTATGCGACAGGCACTTTTCTGTTTTACCCTGCAATGCTGGTCTCACAGTACAGCAACGCTATCGGGTTTATAACCTATCTGTTTGCAATACTCATACTTTTTGCAGGGTTATCGATTCTTGAAACTTCGGCAAATTCATACGTTTGTGCCATAGGACCTGAAGAGACTGCTACCCGACGTCTCAATTTTGCACAGTCGTTTAATCCCTTCGGTGCAATTACAGGTGTGGTAATAAGTCAGGTATTCATTCTTTCCAACCTTAACAGGATGTCAGCAGCGGAAAGAGCTGCTCTTCCTGCTGAGGAACTTTCAAGGATACAGAGCCAGGAGTTGCATTCACTTACATTTACTTACATGGTTATAGGACTTGTAATGGTTGGACTGCTTCTGGCAATTTATTTTACCAGAATGCCGGCTCTGAAGGAAGACGACAAGGAACTTGATCTGGCTGGAACATTCCGGCGGTTGAAAAAGAATACCAACTATGTATGGGGTGTTATTGCCCAGTTCTTCTATGTAGGTGCTCAGATAGCAGTGTGGTCATTTATCATAAGGTATGTAATGCAGCAGCTTAAATTTGACGATATTATAGCTTCACTTGGCCCTAACGCGTCAACTGCAGATATAATAGCCAGACTGCGTAATGTAGAACCTGTTGCTGCCGGGTTTTACAAATTTCTGGAATGGGTTGGACTCACAGCTCTTCTGCCCCGTACATCAGAACAGGCGGGAGCAACATATTACATTATGTCGTTGTGTCTCTTTGTTATCGGCAGATTTTCCTGCACCGGACTGATGAAATTCATAAAGCCAAGAAACCTGCTGGCAGGCCTTGCAGGAATAGCAATTGTTTGCAGTTTTCTGACTATTTATGGTAAAGGCTTCATCGGTGTATATGCTCTTATGCTAATCTCAGGCTGTATGTCGCTGATGTTCCCGACAATATACGGCCTTGGGATACAGGGACTTGGCGACGACACAAAGATAGGAGGCTCGGGAATGATAATGGCAATTGCCGGCGCAGCATTCCTTACACAGATACAGGGAATTGTTTCAGACCTATCAGGCAGTATCATTAAAGCTTACTGGATACCGGCAATAGCGTTTATGGTAATATTTTACTATGCAGCTGTCGTTGCCCGAAAGCATGAAAAAGCGATGGTTGCCGGAGATAAGGAATAATTATATATTTTTGTAAAAATGAGAAAATTATAAAAACTGAAAATCAAAATGATAAGAAACTTTTTTACTTCAATTACCATGATTGCTTTATTAATTGGTCTTTTCAGCTGCAAAAGCAGCAAAAACCCTGAAACATGGAGCGATAAAAAACTTGATGAGTGGTTCAGCAAGGGCGAATGGAACGGTGGCTGGAGCGTTCAACCCGATAATTCAATCGATAAAAGAACACTGGCCATAAACTATTTTAAAAATAAGGAACGATGGGTCAAAGCATTCAATTTTCTCAGGAACAGCAACCTCTCTACCCTGGAAACTGGCAGGCATAACATCGACGGCGACAACCTATATGCCTCAATAAGTGAATACCTTACAAAGGATGAAAGCGAAGCCAGATTTGAGGCCCACAGAAAATATGTTGATATCCAGTATGTTGTAAGTGGCAAGGAGATTATTCAGATAACACCCATCGCAATGCGTGATACAGTGTTTCAGGAGTACGACGAAACCAGAGATATCGAATTTTTCTCTGTAAAAGAGCATAAATCATTAACAGCTACACCTGAAAGATTCTTTATTTTCTTCCCGTCCGATGCGCACAGGCCCGGACTCAAAATCGAAGCAGCCGATTCTGTGAGGAAGGTGGTGATAAAACTCAGAATCGACTGAGGATGGAGTTTGTACAGGCACTTGTTGAATGGTATATGAGCCACCTGAACTATCTCACGGTGGCTCTGCTTATGACTGTCGAGAGCTCCTTCATCCCATTTCCTTCAGAGGCAGTAATACCTTTTGCAGCTTACCGTGCTGCACAGGGTGAACTTAACGTATTTCTGGTAGTTCTCTCCGGTACAGCAGGTGCCCTTGCCGGAGCACTCGTTAACTATTATCTGGCATTGTGGCTTGGACGACCACTGGTTTATCGCTTTGCAAACTCAGGCATAGGAAGAATGCTTCTTCTGTCGGAAGAAAAAATCAGGAAAGCCGAAACATTTTTTATCAAAAACGGCAGGTCATCAACTTTCATAGGACGGCTCGTTCCTGCAGTGCGACAGCTTATCTCCATTCCTGCCGGACTTGCAAAAATGGATATGAAAGTCTTTATTATCTATACCGTTCTCGGAGCCGGAATATGGAATATAATCCTTGCAGTAATCGGCTATTTCCTATATGATGTGAGGGAAGAGATTTTCCCCTATATCGGACATATACTCATAGCCCTTGGTCTTGCATTTCTTATATATTTGATAATCAAATCTGTAAGAAAGAAAAAACAATAGTTAGTTATTCACTATCAAACTTGTAGCGTTTCATTAGCAGACAGGAAGAAACCTGAATAAAGGGCAAAGAAGGGGAGTATATTATTCACGCACTCTAAGCGCTGGGAAGTGAATAGACAATTCTTTTAATTTCCTGTGCCCATTCCTCGTGGGTCTTTTCTGCCGTCAGGCATTGCCAGGGTATAACTTTCCCGATGGTAAGCGTGACCGTTGAATTTCGCTGACGCATCATTTCACGGGGGAGCAGGATAGTCTCGATGTACATTTTTATACCTAACATCTTACGAAGATTTGCGATGTTGTAGAAAAGATTTGAATTTCTACCACTGATATGTACCGGGATAATATCCCTTTTATGCTGAATGGCTTTGGTAACAAACGATTTTTGCCATGCGATATCTGAGATCTTTCCCTTGCTCCGGCGTGATACTTCTCCTGCAGGAAATATCATAACCTGTTTATCTGATGCATATAATTCATCAAGCTGCTTTGCTGCTTCCCGGGAAATGCGTCCAAACACATCGAGACTGAGAAAAAGGGGTCGGAGGTTGGGGATATAGTTAAGAAGCTCGTTTGCAGGGGATACGACTTCAGCGAAATGCCTGTATATTACACTGAAGAATGCCATGGCATCAATACCTCCAACAGGATGGTTTGATACAAAAATGAATCTACCCTGCTGGGGAATGTTTTCCTCGCCCTTCGCAATTACTTTTACATTCCAGCCTTCCAGCACACTTATTATAAAAGGTATGCCATTGAGATGGCTGCTTCTGTTA
>JBASIK010000058.1:0-5352 GCA_049654745.1 Bacteroidales bacterium | reverse complement strand
GCAGAATCAGTGAAGCTCCAGCAAAAAACTGGAACTGGTCGTTATACTCTGTAAATATTTTGCCTTCAAGTTCCTGTTTTTTCATTTTTCTTATCTCGGAAAATATCTGGTCGATACCCAGATTAGTTGTTGTTGCCCTTACATATTTACCGTTTGCAGTAATAGCTATCTCTTTAAGAATGTTTTCATTGAGTTTGGTAATAACAGTGTTGCCTTCATGGTCTTTCAGATACTCCCTTCTCCCACCCACATTCATCATTATAGGAACTCCTTCTGGTGAACCGATTCCGATGGTATGGATAACTATTCCTGCTTCAGCTGCTTCTTTTGCTGCTTCAACAGGATCATCCTCATGGTTTTCGCCATCGGTAATTATAATCATTGCACGGCTTTTATCCTGTCCGGGAGAAAAGGACCTCATTCCAAGACGTATTGCTGCGCCTATTGCCGTACCCTGTTTAGGTACCAGGGAAGGATTTATAGTTGAAAGAAACATTTTTGCTGATACATAATCGGTTGTTATAGGTAATTGTATATAGGCATCGCCGGCAAAAACAATAAGGCCAATCCTGTCATTTTCAAGAGTTTCAATAAGCCGTGAAAGAGCTTGCTTAGCCCTCTCCAGCCGGTTGGGTTGTATATCTTCAGCAAGCATTGAATTACTGACATCGAGTGCTATTATCACTTCAACGCCCTCTCTTTTTACCTCTTCAATTTTTGATCCAAATTGTGGTCGTGCCAGCATCAGAGCAATCATTACAATAGCTAAAATCTGCAGTATAAGTTTAATTACTGGTCTGATGACAGACATATCAGGAATAAGCTGCCTGACAAGATTTGACTCACCGTACCTGACAATAGCTTTCTTTCTCCGGTAATTATTTACAGCCCATAAAACCAGTAATACTGGTATTACCAGCAGAAGATATAGATATTCCGGATTTGCAAATCTGAACAGACTCATATTCAATCGTTTATGTCAGACTTCTCATAACAGTGTTCCTTATCAATATTTCTGCAAGAAATAAAACCGAAGCCAGTAAAGCCGGCAGAAAATATTTCTCCTCCCGTATTCTGTACTGCCTTACGTCAATCTTCGACTTCTCCATTTTGTCGATCTCAGCATAAATCTGCACCAGTTTTTCATTATCAGTAGCTCTGAAATACTTACCCCCTGTCATATCTGCAATGGTTTTCAAAACATCTTCGTCAATTTCGACAGGCATATTCTGGAACTGCACGCCGAATGGTGTCTGTACCGGATAAGGTGCAACACCTCTGGTTCCAACACCTATTGTATATACTCTTACACCAAAAGTTTTAGCAATTTCTGCGGCAGTAAGGGGAGCTATCATGCCTCTGTTGTTTACTCCATCAGTCAGCAGAATTATCACTTTACTTTTCCCACCAGCGTCTTTTATTCTGTTTACTGCTGTTGCAAGTCCCTCGCCTATTGCTGTACCATCCTCAATCATCCCGCTTTTTATTTCTTTCATAAGATTTATTAAAACTGCATGGTCGGTAGTGAGAGGGCATTGAGTAAAACTTTCACCGCTGAAAACCACAAGTCCGATTCTGTCGTATGGTCTGCCCGAAATAAATTCCGTTGCCACATTCTTTGATGCTTCAAGCCGGTCAGGTTTAAAATCTCTTGCCAGCATGCTTCCCGAAATGTCTAAAGTCAATATAATATCTATACCTTCAGTCGATACATCCTGATAGCTGTTCGTTGCCTGAGGTCTGGCAAGTACTATAATAAGCAACCCAGTTGCAGCAACTCTCATTCCGAAGAGGACATGCCTTAAAATATGCCTGAAGGTCTTGCCTGAATTATTAAAAGCTTCAGCTGATGAAACACGCAATGCAGCTGATGATTTATTGTACCTTATGACGTACAGGAAAATCATCAGTGGTAATAGTGCCAGCAAATAAAGGAACCCTGGCGAATCAAATACAATACCTCTAATCATATACCCTCCTTCACATTTTCAGCTTTCACCTCCTCTTCCGGTGGAGGGGAAACTATCATTGTCGATTTCACAAAATCCCATGCGTAGTCAAAATGTAACTCATTTTCAGTTGGCTCAGGCTGGTATCTGGCAAATTTTACAAGGTCCCCGCCTGTTAGTATTGTTCGTAATTTCCTGAAAGTTTCGTCTTCTTCAATTCCTTTATTCCGTAAAGCATCCAGTGTTTCAACTGTAGTCATTTCAAGTGCAGGGACAGTAAACCTGTTCAAAAGGTATTGTCTTATTATTTCTGTAAGTCTCGAATAATAGAGTTTTATCTCACCTTTCTGCCACAGTTTTTCCTCTTTCAATTTTTCAAGTTCTCTGAATGCAATTACATGTGCAGGTTCTTTTGGTTTATTATCAACAATAGTTGTTTCAGGTTTTTTGAGACGTTTCCATAAATATAAAAGAAGCCATATCAGCGCTCCGGCTGCCAGAATAGCCACTATCCATGGTATAATCTCACCAGCAGTTAATGGAACTTTTCCGGGGTCAACTATGTCAAATATTGCCGATGCAGTATCGGGTGGAGTAATGTTAACCCTCATAACCTTAAGCCATGAATAGTCTGAATAATAACGTTTTATACCCGACTCTGTTCTCATTTCTGCATATACCGGCGGGACCTGATAGAAGCCTGAATCGAAAGATGTAACGAGATATTCGTGCCTGATTCTGACAAATCTGTTATCAACGGATGTTGAATCAATAACCGGTCCTTTCAGAATTTCGATATTCTTAACCAGTGTATCTTTAAAAACAGGTATTGTCAATAAATAATCAAGAGGCTTATTGATAGTAACCGTGTATTTTATCTGATCACCTATAAAAATTGCTGATGTATCAAAACCAGCACTAATCTGGACTTCCTGTCCTTCGGAAACCTGAATTAAATTAAAAATCAAAAAAGCCAGTATGTAATAGATTCTTTTCATCTCTATCTCCTTCTGAACAATCTGACAAGCGGAATGACGTAATCTTCTGATGTTGATATCCATGCTGAGTCTACTCCGCATCTACGGAATACATTTTCCAGGTTTTCGGAATGGTTTTTCCACCATCTGCTGTACTCATTCCGCATCCTGCCCGACGAAGTGTCAATCCACATATCGCAACCTGTCTCAGGATCCTGTATCCTTACAAGCCCAATATCTGGAATTGAAGTTTCTGCCGGATCATAAATTTTCAGTGCCACAACATCGTGTTTATTTGCCGCAACCCTCAGAGACTCTTCAAAATCAGGTGCAATAAAGTCTGACAAAATGAATGCTGTACAACGTTTTCTTATTGCATTTGTCAGATACCTTAGTGGCTCATTAAGATTTGTCAGATTACTTTCAGGTTTAAAATCAAGCAATTCCCTTATTATCCTGAGTATATGTTTTCTGCCTTTCTGGGGTCTGATAAATTTCTCAACTTTTCCCGAAAAGAATATTACTCCAATTTTATCGTTATTAAAAATTGCTGAGAAAGAAAGAACAGCTGCAATTTCAGTCATTACATCCTTCTTAAATGCTTTAATTGTTCCGAAATCTCCCGAACTGCTAACATCAATAAGAAGCATTACGGTTAGTTCTCTTTCTTCCTCATATACTTTAACATAGGGATGGTTAAATCTGGCCGTAACATTCCAGTCGATATTTCTTATATCATCTCCATACTGGTATTCACGCACCTCGCTAAAGGCAATACCCCTGCCCTTAAATGCACTATGATACTGACCGGCAAAAATATGCCGGCTCAGTCCTCTCGTTTTAATTTCAATCCTTCTTACTTTCTTTAATAGTTCAGCAGCTTCCACCTTTGCAAGTACTATCTTACCGGTTTAATATTTATACTTATATTAAAAGTCCATTCATCATCCTTGAGGTCAATAATATATTTCTGACCATCTTTTTCTTCTTCCCATTTATTTTCACCGACAGGTTTATACTTTGAATTAAGCTCAGCTATTTTCTGGCTCCTGAGCTCTTTGTCACAAACAAGCCGTACACTCCTGCAAACAGAGTCAGCCGACAAAAAGAAAAAAAGCGTCTGAGTTTGTGCCCTGTCGACATATTTAAGATATCTGAATGTATTGTTAAACGTTAAGTTTTGAAAAACCATTGATTTCTGGTTTTCTTTCATGTATTTCTGTATATCCCTGATTTTATATCCGATCAGGTTCTGACTTCTGCTTTCATATGAATTTAACTGCAAGAGAAGCAACAATAAATAGATGGCTTTCATCGACTTCATGTAAAAATTTTTTATGGAACTTCAATTGTATTAAGTATTTCAGTTATTATATGATCCTGATTTATATTCTCTGCTTCGGCTTCATAGGTAAGGCCAATGCGATGTCTCATAACGTCAGCACATATTGCTCTGACATCCTCGGGTATAACATAACCCCTTCTCCTGATAAAAGCATAGGCTTTTGATGCAAGTGCCAGATATATTGACGCACGAGGGGAAGCTCCGTATGAAATCATGTTTGAGAATTTCTGTAGATTAAACCTGGCAGGTTCACGTGTGGCGAAGACTATGTTAAGAATATAGTTTTCAATTTTTTCATCCATATAGACTTCGCGCACAACGTCGCGGGCTCTTATAATATCTGAAGTTTTCAGAACTGTATTGGGTTTGGGGAACTCTTTTGCAATGTTCTCCCGGACAATGTTTCTTTCCTCTTCCATTGAAGGATAGCCTATTAATACCTTAAGCATGAATCTGTCTACCTGAGCTTCAGGAAGAGGATAAGTTCCTTCCTGTTCTATAGGGTTTTGTGTGGCAAGAACCAGAAATGGGTCCTCAAGCTTATATGTTGTTTCTCCGATTGTAACCTGTCTTTCCTGCATTGCTTCCAGAAGTGCACTCTGAACCTTAGCTGGCGACCTGTTTATCTCATCAGCCAGAATGAAATTGGCAAATATAGGTCCTTTCTTTACTAAAAATTCTTCTTTTTTCTGACTATAAATCATGGTTCCGATCAAATCGGCAGGAAGAAGATCGGGGGTGAATTGGATACGGCTGAATTTTGCATCTATAATTGATGCCAGAGACCTTATGGCGAGAGTTTTTGCCAGACCGGGAACACCCTCCAGCAGAATATGTCCGTTGGCAAGGAGCCCTATAAGCAAACTGTCGATAAGATGTCGCTGACCAATGATTACTTTACCGATTTCCATCCTGATTATGTCAACAAATGCGCTTTCCTTCTCAATTTTTTCATTAAGCAGTTTTATATCAACTGATTGTTCCATATAATTTTGGTTTAGTCAATAATAAAATATGTTTTTTGTCTGTTAATTAGATTTTGCAAAAAAACCCTCTATTTCTGAAAGTTGATGTTAAGGTA
>JBASIK010000057.1:0-7528 GCA_049654745.1 Bacteroidales bacterium | reverse complement strand
TTAATATCCTCCGCGAATATATATCAGGTGCCGCGGCAAGCTCATTGAACGAAGCCAGACTCTGCTTCGAAGAGATAGGTACACGGGCACATACTTACTCCCCTGTATTTAAAGAAAAGGAATTTCCTGAAATTCTTAGATACAGCTCCCATATTACTTTCAATTCACTTCAACAATACAGGAAATACATACATCAGGTTAAAAAGTCACCTGTGAAAGTATCTCCGGGAATAAGAATAAATCCGGAATTCTCTGAGATTAGCGTTGGTTTGTATAACCCATGTTCACCTGGATCAAGACTTGGTGTCACAGCTGAAACCCTTGCAGGAGGTCTTCCTGAAGAAATTGAAGGTTTTCATTTCCATGTGCTTTTCGAAAGCGATTCATATGCTCTCGAGAAGGTAATTAAGGTGGTGGAAAAGAAGTTCAGTAAATACTTTCCTTATATTAAATGGATTAATATGGGCGGAGGCCATCTTATTACAAGAGAGGGCTATGATGTTGAACATCTTATCGGATTGCTCAAAAAATTCAGGGATAAATGGGGACTGAAGGTTATACTCGAGCCTGGGAGTGCTTTTGCCTGGGAAACAGGAGAACTTGTTGCAACGGTCGAGGATGTAGTTGAAAATAGCGGGATAAAAACTGCAATGCTCGACGTCTCATTTACAGCTCATATGCCCGATTGCCTCGAAATGCCTTATAAACCCAGGATTCTGGGAGCTAAAGAACCCCCAGAAGGAAAATTTATTTACAGAATGGGCGGTAACTCATGTCTTTCAGGTGATTTTATGGGCGACTGGGGATTCGACTATGAACTTAAACCGGGCGACAGAATAGTTTTCTGGGATATGATTCATTATACCATGGTCAAAACGACCACATTCAATGGCGTCCAGCACCCATCTATAGGGATCTGGACAAAACAGGGAAAATTTAAACTTATTCGTAGTTTTTCATATCTTGACTATAAATCACGACTCTCCTGATTTTTACTTAAGATTTTCTAAAAATTTTCTGTAATTCTTTAAATTTTTTGGACAGATAATTGTTTTGAATTATTATTTATCCTAAATTGCATAATAAGTTAATTCTCAATATTTTTTAACAACAGGCTTTTTGTCCCAAGGTTATCCGTTTCGCTGATCCCCTGAGCCATCTAGCCGCTAAAATAAATTGCCATGAAAACAAGATTTATTTTCTCATTCATTCTTGCCCTGAGCTCTGCGCTCTTCGCCCTGAGCCAAACCCCGCAGGGGTTTAATTACCAGGCCATCGCCCGCAATGCTTCGGGTGATCCAATAGTCAACCAATCACTGCCTGTACGATTGACGATACAATCTGATTCCCTTTCTGGGATAATATGGCAGGAAGTGCATCCAGCAGTAACCACCAACTCATTTGGGCTATTTAATGTTATAGTTGGTAAAGGTACCCGTCAGGCATCATCGACTGTTCAGAAATTTTCGGATATCGACTGGAAGGTAACACCCAGGTTTATTATGACAGAAGTATATTACGATGGTGAGTGGAAACTAATGGGCTCGTCACGACTATGGTCTGTGCCTTATTCAATGACAGCTGCAGAGCTAGCTGGTTCTGTTAAGAAATTAACAGTAGCTGGTGAAACATCAAATATGGAAGAAGCATTATTTGAAGTAAAGAACAAAGAAGGTAAAACAGTTTTTGCTGTTTACAACGAAGGAGTTAGAGTTTATGTTGATGATGGAATTTCAGGGAAGGGTGTTAAAGGAGGATTTGCAATCGGCAGTTTCGATTCATCGAAAGGAATCTATCAGGATTACTTTATCGTAACACCCGACAGTATAAGAGCATACATTAATACCGATACATTGAAAGGAGTTAAGGGAGGATTTGCAATAGGCGGATTTGATCCTTCCAAAGCTGTTAGAGAAGAATTTCTGAGAGTTACACGCGATAGCACTCGTGTTTATCTGAATAATACCGGCACAAAAGGAAGAAAAGGAGGATTTGCTATAGGGAGCTTCGACGAGTCAAAGGGTGGACTTATTGACTATATGCTTGTGAGCCGCGACAGTATCAGACTCTATATTAAAGAGGAACAAAAAGGAGTAAAAGGCGGGTTTGCAATTGGAAGTTTTGACGATAGCAAAGCAGGCAAGATCCAGTACCTTAGTGTCAGTTCAAACAGAACAAATGTACAGGTTAAAGATACTATCCTGGGCTTTTCCGTAACCAATGTCCAGAGTACCGGTGCGGCAGATTTTATGAGAATAGACAAGCTTAATGCATTTATAGGTCATGAAACCGGCGTGAAAGTAACTCCAAGCAACCTCGGAAACCAGGGTAAATACAATGTTTTCCTCGGATACCAGAGCGGAAACAGTAATACTGAAGGCTACAGAAATGTTTTCATGGGTTACAGGTCAGGTATGAAGAATACCATTGCCGAAGACAATGTCTTTATTGGAACGGAAACCGGCATAAATAATCAGACAGGAAATGCAAATACTTTTATTGGATACAGGGCAGGATTTTCAACTACCACTTCTGAAAATACTTTTGTTGGCCATGGTACCGGCTATTATAACGAATCAGGTAAATACAACACTTTTCTGGGCAAAGGGGCAGGTTCATTCCATGAATCGGGAGATTATAATGTTTTTCTGGGCTGGGGAGCAGGCAACAGTAATGGATATGGTAGCAAGAATGTGTTTATAGGAGCTGGAGCCGGTAATAATAATTCAGGTAACAGCAATATAATAATAGGTTTTAACGCCGATGTTTCTGGTAGTAACAATCTTTGGATAAATAATGGATTTAGCACAACTCCTTTGATTTCAGGTAACTTTTCAACACGAAAAGTAATAATTAACGGTAAAGCAGGCGATTTCACCGATCCGGGATATGAATTTTATGTTGTTGGAGATGCTGGCGGTTCAACTTCATGGAGCAGTCTGAGCGACGAACGCCTCAAAACCAACATTATTGCAATTAATGACGCATTGAATAAAGTAACCAGAATTCGGGGAGTAAGTTTTGACTGGATACCGGAAGCCGGAATGGATGAGAAACACAGCGTTGGAATAATTGCCCAGGAGCTTCAGCAGGTTATGCCAGAAGCAGTAAAATCCAGTGGAAAATACCTTTCAGTACAGTATGGCCTGGTTTCAGCCCTTCTAATTGAAGCAATAAAAGAACAACAAACAATTATTGATGACCAGAAAAAGCAGATCTCAGAACTGAGCAAGAAACTTGGCGAACTGCAATTAGCTGTTGAAGAAATGAAAAATGTTGTAAGTGCTATTAAATCAAATAATTATTAATTAAAGAAATCATGACTATTTCAACTCGTCCACTTGATAAGTACGCTTTCCTGTTTGCAGGAGAGAACAACGACCAGTACAGGGCTGACCTGAGGAAAGTCCTTGAAACACTTATTTACTGGTATGGATTTATCCCTGAAAAGGTATTTGTAAGAGTATCTTTTCCTGTCTCATCTCTAACCGAAACTGTATTCACCATTCCTGGACTTAACCTTGAGGAAATCACAGGTGTTGATGTAAATGGACTTCAGTCATCACTTGAAGCGGAGATTCATAGTTTTATTGATGAGGCGAAAATACTCGATGCAGATATTTCTCCCGGTGAACTAAATACAGCATTTTTCTATTTCACAGGACCAGGGCGGATAAATCCTGTAAATTCAAAGTATGAACTGCAGATTGGAACAGTTGATTCAACGTCGGTTTATATCAATCCATTGTGGTTAAAAAACTCCATTTATGATTATGATAACCAGGCTTTGAGAGACAGTTCATTTATCCATATTTTTATGCAGCAATCGTATGGCTTTGGTTTCTGGGATGTGTTCAACCAGCTGACAGATTCTGATCTTCGTATGACATTCACTGCAGCATGTGATTCCGGAGCAGTTAATCCTGTGCTTTCAGCAGGTAGCCAATTTACAGATTACTGGACCAGAGCACTTCAATTTGAACAGAGGGACACGACAGGAAACGGAGATATGATATATGCCGACCAGGAAGACACAGGAGGGCTTGAACCAACAACAAACCATCTTATTTCATTATATAAAGCTTATCTTTTTGCTAAATCTTTTACTGCATCAATTACAGCTCCGCAGTATAAATTAAAAATGCCTGCCGGCGATCCCGCCGACCAGTACCTTGGTCTGCCTTCCTTCTGGATACGCGACGGGGACGAACCAATTCCACCTGAAACGCCCGATTACTGGTGGGAAAGTAAGGATATTTTTCTGACACATCCGGAGGCAACTGACCCTGATGCAAGAGATGACATCTACCATGCAAATAAACAGAATAATATTCATATTGTTATCCGCAACAATGGCACCCATCCGGTTCGTGAGTTCTGGTCAGGAACACTTGTATTTCTTTCAGGAGGAGGTGGAACTGGAGATAGTGTCGTTAACATACATGATATCATTTTGAAACCCGGCGAAGCATATGAACATATATATCCATACGATTTTACCGGTACTCAGATTCACAGGTGTGTTAGATCAAGGGCCAGCCTTGATGAAATTACCCTTGAACAGCTTGACCAGGATGGCGTTGATGATATCCAGTGGCTTATTGTCGACCGAAGCTGTGAGGCCCAAAGGAATCTTGACCAGCAGTCTGACACAGGAAAAGGAGGTACTGGGACAGGAAATATGGTGCCTGAACCGGGAGAGGGGAAGGCTGACGAAGCAAATCCTGAAGAAGAGGCAAAACCCCCGGTTGATGAGAATGGAAATGAGGTCCAGCCGGAAGGGACAACAGAATCAAAGTCTACCAGTAATCTTAGAAATTTCAGGGAACATACTATAATAATACGAAATGTTTTCAGGAGAAAAAGAAAGTTCATTATTGCCCCACCAGATGAGTTTGAGAAACTTTTCAGATATTGCAGGATAGAAATTTGTGAAAAAAACAATAAAAATGGCCGTTACAGAATTCTGAAGCCTGATGGTAAAAAAGATTGTGTACTAGAATTTGATCTTAAGGCTGGAGAGACAAAAGAGCTGATTATATATACCTCTCTAAAACCAACAAAGCTGTTTAACCATGCTTTAAAGCTACCTTTTGAAATTTATATCGAAACGGCATCGGTGAGAAAAAGGATTGAAAAAATTTTGAAAAGAACCGTTGATGAAAAAGAAATACCTGATTTTATGTCTTTCTCAGGTTTTACAGTGGAACTCTGCAGAGCTAAAGGAGCAACATTGCATGGTACAGTATTCAATGCCAAAAGAAAACCTTTACCGGGTGCATTTGTTTATATCTGGTCAGGTGACAGGAACCAGTCGGCAATTGTCAGGACAAACAAATTTGGCACATATTGCGTAAAAGATATCAACCCTGATAATTATATTATTCAAGCGAGGACAAAAGACTTTGTATCAAAGGAGAAAATTATTCATCTCGGGGATGGTAAAAGCGCAGGAGTCGATTTCTTTGTTCCTGCTGAAAAGGAATCCGTAAAGAGAGTCAGGAGGAAACATTAAAACCAATTACCTGAATTGTTTTTTTACATCAGCTGATTTTGTAATTACTATATCAGGATTGCTTTCAGATTTTATTGTTAGGTTTATTTGCGATTTTGCTTCTGCGTCATTTCTGTAAAAAACATATACAGGTATCTCTTTTGTCTCTCCAGGAAATAAAGAAACAAATTGATTCAGAAGCTTTGCCGACCATCCTTTGCCGCTGGCATTTACCGAAAACCTCAGGATATCTCCGTTAAGCCACCGGGAAGTATCCTGGTAATGAAGTGTAGTGTCAGCAGTGGGCATACTACTCATGTTGCTGACCCTGAACATTATATAAGCACCTGCAGGTTTTATTTTTGTTGTTGAAGGAGTTGCAACCGAAAATTTTCTGTTGCTATTGTCTTTGAAATCAAGAGAGTTTACCCCTATTTCATAGACCAATATTTCCTCATCGTTTTTAAATACGTCGATAATGTAAAAATGCAGTCTGTTATGTTCATCAACCCATTCAGCAAAGCTTCCGGAGTTAAGACCTGCATGGAACAGTGCATCGTTCAGTTGTCTGTAATCGGCTATTGTTCTCATGACTTTTTCGCCGTTGGGTTTAATAAAATCAATCATGTTTATGTCTTCGGGATGAGCATCAATAACCCAGTTGAAGCAGTTAAACTGGTTAGGTCCTCCGTTGCGGCTTTCTCTGTCCTTGTTTTTTGCAATCAATACGCCGTTATCGGGGCAGAATGAATCATAGCCTATCCTTTGCACAACTTCTACAGAATAGAAATCGTAATTGGGCGTTCCGGGTGATAAAGGATTTTTTGCAGGATCGTCCGGCGGGGTTCTGTCGTGTGATTCATTTCCATCGAGCCGAACTATTATACCTGCAAATGTGCCGGGCAGAGGCTCAACGGCCCTTGCAGTTACATAAGCAATTACAGGCCCTGATTTTGCAAGATCTTCTCTGCTTAATTTCAGGACATCTTTATCATTCAGGAATCCCATAGCGAGTCTGTTTCGCAGCATCAGTCCGGCAGGCATTGAAGCGCCCATAATAGGGGGTACGACCCACCGCATATGAGGTCCACCCGGACCGTTGAAGCAACCACGATCCATCATGTCCCATGGTCCGGAACCTGCCCTGCGGTAAGGCTGTACGTAAGGATTATTATTGTTGTCGCCTATTCTGAATGCATAATGAGCAATTTCGTGTGTTATTGTACCTGAGTTTTCCCCCTGTCTTATAGATGAAAGTCCCCATTGCATCTGACCGGCTTTCCATGATGTCCAGGGTACATAACGGGTTGGAACCCATCGTGGTTTGGTGGTGTCGGGATTACCCCATACCGGAGGAATATCATCTTTTGAGGCAAATTTCATTTCCCCAAACTCCTGCCATACACCTGTTTCATCATAACCCGCATATATCCTGAGAATTACGTCATAATTTGATTTAATATCACCAGCATCAGCCCTCCAGAGTGAATCGATGTCCCGTTCCATCCTTGCCCTTGCAATGCTCCCGTCGGGAGTAAAAGAATTCTGGTTATATTCATTTAAACCGTATTCCCATAAATTTCTGGGCATCCGGTAGGGCCTGAAAGGTTCCAGTTCAACAATTCCGAATTTACCCCTCGATTGTTCCATCCAGTAGCCGTTAATGGTTTGGCCGTGGTTAATAGAGGATGGCTTTAGCCAGAAATCGGCATAAAACCTGGGTACATCTTCTCTTTTTACCGGCTCTGTCTGAGGATTTCCGAAGAGATCCGATTTTTTGGGTAGTGTGATAACAAAAGGTTGGTCGGGAAAATCTACTGCTACAAGTGCCATTCTGAATTTCCTCTCTGGCACGATTGAGGGATCAGCCCAGTTTTTTCCGGGGATTGGCCTGTAATCTTCCCATGTCATGGAATCCTGGTCCTGCACAATCTGGGGATCAATAGGTGTCAGGGGTACTTTAAGTTCGTATGCCTTTTTCAGATGGCTTATTTCATGGTGAACTACTTGAGGTATAACACTTACCGGTAATAA
>JBASIK010000056.1:0-8727 GCA_049654745.1 Bacteroidales bacterium | reverse complement strand
CCTGAACTTCTTCTGCAATACTTCCCTTCCCCTCATTGCATTGTTTAATATAATCAGGTACATCCATTTCCCTTGCAACTTTCCTTCCGGCAGTCTCTGTAAACCTGTTATATGAAGAGACAGCTTCACTGAACATCCCTGCAAGTTGCTGTGCCCTGCCCAGCCAGAACCACACATCAGCTGGAACTGGCTTAATGGTTCCTGAACCTTCTGCAGCCTCCTTCAAAAGCTTAACTGCCCTAACAGGTTCACTCTCAAGTTTAACCAGACATACTCCACAATAATATTTGTACAGCGGATCCCGCGGATAAAGTGCCAGAAGCTCGGAAAACTGCCGTAAAGCATCTTCGTAAAGACCTTTGTTATAAGCTTCTGCAGCTGTCTGACGGGTTGCCTTCTGTTGAACCCCCTGCGCCGTTACATCAGCTGTACAATAAATTACAAACAAAATAGACCCGGTGAAAAACCATCTCTTCAAAACTCTCCAGCCCACTGTATGACAATTATTTATAATCATCTGTTATTCAATTCATTGGGAATAATTTCAATAAATTTACTTATGGTTATTAGTTGTTAATAACAATTAGTGCTATTTTTTTATTATCCTGTTCAAACTTCGTAAATTTACAGGTAACAACAAAATTAATATGTTTATGGCAGATTTAAAGGAAGGGATGAAAGCACCGGAATTTGAGGGTAAGGATCAGAACGGTAACATTATAAAACTTTCTGATTTCAAAGGTAAAAAACTGGTTCTGTACTTTTATCCCAAAGACAACACACCGGGATGCACTGCAGAAGCATGCAATCTCAGGGATAACTATAATGTACTGATTAATAAAGGCTATGCAATTCTGGGGGTAAGTCCCGATCCGGTAAAATCACATAAGAATTTCTCGGAGAAATATTCACTGCCTTTCCCCCTTATTGCCGACACTGAAAAAGAGATTCTTAAGCTTTACGGTGCGTACGGTGAAAAGAAGATGTACGGAAAAACGGTTACTGGTGTAATCAGGACAACGTTTGTCATTAACGAAGATGGGATAATTGAAAAAATTATAAGAAAGGTAGATACGAAGAATCATGCAGAGCAGATTCTGGATAAGAAGTAATTGAGAAACAAGGCAAAATAAATTAAATATGAGCAGCGAAAAAAAGGAAATAAACAAGGAAAAGCTTAAGGCACTTGAGGTTACAATCGGGAAGATTGAAAAAGATTATGGTAAGGGAACGATTATGAAGCTGGGTGATCATCCTGTTGATAGTGTTCAGGTGATATCGACAGGCTCCATTGGTCTGGATGCAGCGCTGGGCGTATGGGGCTTGCCGCGCGGCAGGGTGATTGAGATTTTTGGCCCGGAAGCATCAGGAAAGACAACCCTTGCAATACATGCCATTGCCGAAGCCCAGAAAAACGGAGGCATAGCCGCAATAATAGATGCCGAACATGCGTTCGACAGAAATTATGCAGAGAAGCTTGGTGTTGATGTGGAAAACCTTCTAATCTCCCAGCCCGACAATGGTGAGCAGGCGCTCGAAATAGCCGATCACCTGATCCGTTCGGGTGCGCTAGATATCATAGTGATCGACTCCGTGGCAGCTCTCACTCCTAAAGCCGAAATTGAAGGTGAAATGGGCGACAGCAAAATGGGTCTGCAGGCACGGCTGATGTCACAGGCTCTCAGAAAACTAACTGCCAACATAAGCAAGACTAACACTACCTGCATCTTCATAAACCAACTCAGGGAAAAAATCGGTGTGATGTTCGGCAACCCCGAAACAACAACAGGTGGTAACGCTCTAAAATTCTATGCTTCAGTACGTCTCGACATCAGAAAGATAAACCAGATAAAAGAAGGTGAAGAAATAATTGGCAGCCGCACCAGAGTAAAAGTGGTTAAAAACAAGCTTGCTCCTCCATTCAAGAAAGCAGATTTCGACATCCTCTACGGCGAGGGCATCTCCCAGGCCGGCGAAATTGTTGACCTTGGCGTCGACTTCGAAATAATAAAAAAGAGCGGCTCATGGTTCAGCTACGGCGATACAAAACTTGGCCAGGGACGTGATGCTGTTATTAAACTCATTAAAGACAACCCCGAACTGTACGAAGAACTGAAAGCAAAAGTAATCGAAGCGCTTAAAAAACAATAGACAACAATTTATTTCACCAGCCATGAAAAAACTCTTTGTCCTGATGCTTGCAGCCGGGATGACGTTTGTATTTTCATGCAAACAGAAACCGGTAAAAGAAGCTGAGCTGAAACCTCCTTTCAGCGTTGAACTGGCAGACTCAGAGAAAGCCAGTGGGCTAATGACTCCCGAGATAATGTGGAAATTCAGCCGTCTCGGTTCTTTCGCACTCTCACCCGACGGCTCTGAAGTGGTCTATTCCATTACCAGAATTGACCTCGCCACCGAAGCAAGAATCACAAACCTGTATAAATTACCCACCACCGGCGGTGAACCTGTGCAGCTTACTTACGAAGGCGGCTTAAGCCCCCAGTGGTTCGATAATGGGAAGAAAATTGCATGGGTAAACGAAGGTAACCTGATGACCATGAACCCCGACGGCTCAGGCAAACAGAAGGTTGAAGGACTGAGTGACTTCGAAATATACAAAATCTCACCTGCCGGAGACAAAATATTCTTTACCCGGCGGGTAAAGCTCGACAAGACAGCCAATGAAAAACATAACCTCCCGAAGGCAAAGGTGAGAATCATTGATGACCTGATGTACCGGCACTGGAACTACTGGCACGACTACTCATACAGCCATCTTTTCATTGCTTCATTCGACGGGGTAAAAGTATCGGATGAAAAAGACATCATGGAAGGACAGAAATTTGAATCCCCTCTTTCACCAAATTTCGATGAAAACGAAATTACATGGAGCCCCGATGGCAGGTATATTGCCTATACTACCAAAAGGCTCAGGGGCAAAGAGGATGCTGTTAGCACCAATTCCGACATCTACCTTTACGATGTTGCAACAGGCAAAGAAGTAAACATCAGCAAGGGTAACATGGGATACGACAGATATCCTGTCTTTTCGCCCGATGGCTCAATGATTGCATGGCAGAGCATGGAACGCGACGGATATGAAGCTGACCTTGACAGGCTCTTTGTCTATAACATAAAGGACAGTACAAGAACGTGGGTAACAAAAGGCTGGGACTTTGATGTTGAAGATATTACATGGGCCGACAATAACACAATATACTTCACCTGTTCATACCTGGGCACCAAACAGGTTTTCAGAACAGACCTCATGAGCCGTAAGGTAATTAAAGTAACGGAAGGAATGCATGATCTCGGTCCGTTAAGATTGCAATCAGGCACCATGATAGCCCAGATAATGTCGATGTCGATGGCATCTGAAATTGCTTCTATTGACACAAAGACAGGTGCTGTTAATAAAATCACAAAAATAAACGACTACATATACGATCACATCAGGATGGGCAAAGTTGAGGAGAAGTACACAAAAACGAAGGACAACAAAGATCTTCAGATGTGGGTTATCTATCCTCCCGATTTTGATTCATCAAAAAAATATCCTTTGCTACTTTTCTGCAAGGGAGGGCCTCAGGGGCCTATGAGTCAGTGGTGGTCGTACCGCTGGAATTTTCAGATGATGGCGGCAAAGGGATACATCATTGTAGCTCCTAACCGGCGTGGCAGCTCAGGGTTCGGGCAGGCATGGAAAGAGCAGATTTCAGGTGATTACGGTGGCAAAAACATGCAGGATTACCTGGATGCCACGGATGCAATGGCAAAGGAACCTTATGTTGATGCGAACCGTATGGGAGCAGTGGGTGCCAGCTACGGGGGTTACTCGGTATTTTACCTTGCCGGCATACATCAGAAACGGTTCAAAGCATTTGTAGCCCACTGCGGTATGTTCAACATCGAAAGCTGGTATGGTTCTACCGAAGAGCTCTGGTTTCCAAACATGGACATCGGTGGACCTTACTGGGAAAACCATCCCGGGTACAAATTCTCCCCACATCTGATGGTCAAAAAATGGGATACCCCAATACTTATTATAACGGGTCAGAACGACTTCAGGATACCCTATACTCAGAGCCTTGAAGCTTTCACAGCAGCACAGCTGCTCGGAGTGCCAAGCCGCTTGCTTTTCTTCGAGAACGAAGACCATTTTGTATCAAAACCCCAGAATGCAGTCATCTGGCAAAGGGAATTCTTCGCCTGGCTGGATGAGTGGCTGAAATAAGCACACTGCCAGGTGCACACGAAGCAAAGACCCGGGAATCGGAAGGGCAAACGCAGTGTAGAAAGGTCGCGTAAAGCGGAAGGGTTCAGGGATCATGTAGTAAGTAATTCCATAATTTTTTCAATTTTGGCTTCCAGCGGCAGGTTGCCGTCTATCCAGTGGATTTTTACTCCTTTGCGCTCCATGCCCCTGAACCAGGTCATCTGCCGCTTTGCAAACTGGTGTATTGCTATTTCAAGCTGACGATACATCTCATCATACGAGAGCTGTCCTGTCAGATAAAGAGTAATATATTTATATTCAAGTCCGTAATAGACAAGGGTGTCACTGTCAATGCCTGATTCAAGCAGTTCCTGAACTTCCTTTACCATTCCGGCATCCATTCTCTGTTTCAGCCTTTCTGAAATCCTTTTCCTTCTTGTTTCCCTGTCGAAAAAGACACCGGTGACAAGAGACTTAAGCTTCGGGAAATCCCTGATGATATCCCGGTGGGCTTCATAATACTTTTCTATCTCAATTGCTCTGACAGCCCGTTTAACCGTGTCAATATCAGTCTTGTTATGCAGCCTTTTGTACTGCTTCAGAATCTCAGTCAGTTCAGCAAGAGTTTTGTTTTCAAGTTCCTTCCTCAGCTCAGGGTTGGGCGGTACTTCAGCTAGCTTGTAGCCCGACACTATACTATCGATATACATTCCTGAGCCTCCGCATACGACCGGGAACTTACCACGTGATTTTATATCTTCATAAACTTTCAGAAAATCTCTTTGAAATTCAAACACATTATATTTATACCCAGGCTCAACAATATCAATAAGATGGACAGGAATCTGCCGACCGTCGACAACATAGTCCGAATAATCCTTTCCTGTTCCAAGATTCATTTTCCGGTATACCTGGCGGGAATCGGCGCTTATCACTTCTCCTCCTATCCTTGCAGCCAGTGCGGCAGCAAGAGCAGTTTTGCCTGAAGCTGTCGGACCTGTGATAATTACAAGGTCATACTCTGTTCTCATTCCCTCTGGCATGTATCAGCTTACTTTTCCGGCAATTTACCAATAAAATTGCTTATTTTTGCCGCATTCTTCTATGATGAGATGAAAGCAGGCCGGGAAAATATTGTAATACGAAACAAGAAGGCAACCTTTGACTATGAGCTTGAGGAAAAGCTGATTGCTGGAATTGTTCTGACCGGCACTGAAATTAAGTCAATAAGGGCAGGAAGGGCTGCTCTGACTGATTCATACTGTCATTTCGTTGACGGTGAACTTTATATAAAAGGAATGCATATTGCAGAATATGATTACGGTAATATCCGCAATCATGATCCTCTTCGTGAAAGGAAGCTTTTACTTACGAAGCGTGAGCTTCGCCGGCTCGAAAAGAAAGTCCGGGAAGCTGGTTATACTCTTATTGTTACAAAAATCTTCATAAACGAGCGTGGACTTGCAAAAGCGGAGCTTGCGCTAGCAAAAGGCAAGAAAATATACGATAAACGTGAATCGATAAAGAGAAAAGATGCTGCACGCGAAATGGAACGTGCCCTGAAAGGGAGAGGAGGCAAGTCTTACTGACGTGATTTGATTATCCTGATTGCCTCACTAACCGGAATCTTCGTCTCACCACTATATGCCACAACAAATGCATCCTTAAGTCCTGACGCAGCCAGTCGTTTCTGAAGTGCAACTGCCTCTTCATATGTGGAGAACGAACCCACCTGATACTTGTAAACATTTCCGCCCTTAACCATAATAAGTTTTTCTCCGGGCCGGAGCCCCAGCTTTTTTGCAACCTGTTCAGCCGGCAGTGGAGTTGAATATGATGCAACCTGTACTCTGAACTCTATCTTCCTATCAACAGGAGCTGCTGGCTTTTCACGCGGTTCTGATACAACATCTCTTCTGTCATCCTGCCTCACCTTTCTTTTTCCCGCCTCTGTGTTTACTGCTTCATATGTTTGCGCTTCTTTAATTGACACCTTTATACTATTCATCCCGAAGGTTCGTTTTGTTTTTCCGCCGGTAATCATAACAAGCCTGCCTTCGAGATCAAAGCTTCCGCTCATCGATTTCCCCGGCATCACAAGATATGAGAAGCTTATTTTCTTGCTGGCAGGGATGTTAAGCCAGACAATGTTCAGTTGATTATTGTACCAGGAAAAATCACCTGAAGGAATATTTTCAGGTGCAACTTCAACACCTTCAGGAAAATCCTGTGTAAAGCGTACCAGGCCATCAGAGGTATCGAATGTTACATCAACCGAAACATGGTTATATTGTCCGGCAATCCATACAGTGTCGGTTTTACAGACAATTTTCACCTGCCCGGCAAGGGGTGTCAAAACAAATATGGAAAAACAGAAAATGAAGCTGAAGTACTTCATCACATAATCAGAAGTTCGGGCTCAGGAGGTATCTCGAGTAGAACCTGTCGATCAGGTCTACAGCTTCATCAGCAGTATCCACAACAGTGAACAGGTCTAGATCCTGAGGTGAGATATTGTGTTCCTGCTCAAGCATTACCTCTTTAATCCATTTAATAAGTCCTTCCCAGTATTTTTTGCCCACCAGTATAATCGGGAATTTTCCTATTTTTCTTGTCTGGATAAGGGTCATTGCTTCAAACAGCTCGTCGAAAGTGCCGAACCCTCCGGGCATTACTATGAAACCCTGGGCATATTTTACAAACATGACTTTTCTCACGAAGAAATGGTCGAAAGTTATGAGTTTGTCGCTGTCAATATAAGGATTCGGTTTCTGCTCGAATGGAAGGTCGATATTGATACCTACCGATTTGCCCTTGCCCCTCCATGCACCTTTATTAGCTGCTTCCATTATTCCAGGGCCTCCGCCTGTAATAACACCATAACCTTTCTGTGTGAGCTTAAAGGCAATCTCTTCTGCCATCTTGTAATATTTGTTGTCGGGCTTTGTGCGCGCAGAACCGAATATTGAAACGCACGGCCCTATTCTGGCAAGTTTTTCGAATCCTTCAACAAACTCCGAAAGTATTTTAAAAACTCTCCACGAGTCGGTAATATGAATCTCCTGCCACGTCTTTTGTTCGAAAGCATCTTTGATAAGATCAGCGGGTTTCTCCATAGTTCCTTATTTAAAAGTTTTCAAATATAATAATTTATCAATAATAGCCTTAAAAACAGCTTTTGATAGCCTTTGTTTTTAAGCTCTTGATTATTAATGCACTGTCTTCTCAAGTTCCCTTTTCAGAAACGCTCCTGTATAACTCTTTTCACATTTAATTATTTCTTCTGGTGGTCCTGAAAAAACAACATATCCTCCCTCCTTTCCGCCTTCCGGTCCGAGATCAATAATATAATCTGCCATTTTAATAACCTCCATGTTATGCTCAATAACAATAACTGTATTGCCTCTGTCAACCAGTCTGTTTAAAACGTTAAGAAGCACTCTGACATCTTCAAAATGGAGGCCTGTGGTAGGCTCATCAAGTATATACAGAGTTTTACCAGTATCGCGCCTGGCAAGTTCAGTAGCCAGTTTTACCCTCTGCGATTCTCCGCCCGAAAGGGTTGTTGACTGCTGTCCGATTTTAATATATCCCAACCCCACATCCTGCAATGTTTTTATTTTATGATATATGGCAGGAACATTTGAAAAGAACTCAACTGCCTCATCAACAGTCATTTCGAGCACATCACTGATTGACTTCCCTTTGTATTTTACTTCGAGTGTCTCCCTGTTGTAACGTTTTCCGTTACATTCGGTACAAAGTACATACACATCGGGAAGAAAATTCATTTCAATTGTTTTCACTCCTGCGCCTTCACAGCCCTCGCATCGTCCCCCTTTTACGTTGAACGAGAATCGTCCCGGACCGAATCCTCTTATTTTGGCTTCGGCAGTCTGAGCAAAGAGGCTGCGTATATCGGTAAAAACACCCGTGTATGTTGCAGGGTTTGAGCGTGGTGTTTTTCCAATTGGTGCCTGGTCGACTTCAATAACCTTATCTATATGCTCAGTACCTATAATATCATGGTATGGTAGTGGTGTTTTACCCGAGTTGTGATATTTCCTTGCGAGCGCAGGATGGAGAGTATGGTTTATAAGGCTCGATTTCCCGCTGCCTGAAACACCTGTAACGCATATAAACATGCCCAGTGGAAATGCTACATCAATGTTTTTCAGGTTATTACCTGAGGCGCCTCTGATTATAAGATATTTGCCATTACCTCTCCGTCGCTCATCCGGTACTTCGATACATTTGCAGTTGCTCAGGTAAGCGGCAGTAAGTGTTTCACAGTGCATAAATTCCTGTGGGGGGCCCTGGGCAACAATCCTTCCGCCGTGTACACCAGCACCTGGACCCACATCAATGATATGGTCGGCCGACATTATCATATCCCTGTCGTGCTCAACAACAATCACTGAGTTACCCTCATCGCGAAGTTTCCTTAGTGATGAGATGAGTCTGCGGTTGTCGCGCTGGTGCAATCCAATGCTGGGCTCATCAAGTATGTA
>JBASIK010000055.1:0-2471 GCA_049654745.1 Bacteroidales bacterium | reverse complement strand
GGTGCAGATTTCATCTGTGTGGGCATGTTCGACTTTCAGATAGCTGAAGACGCGAAGATTGCCGCTGAAATACTTAACAGCCTGAAAAACAGAACCAGGAACTGGTATTCATAACACAGTTCCCGGTTTTCATAATTTCCTGATTAATTTATTCAGTATATTATCTAAGAATTTCCCCTGTAATGCGGTCAGCAATATTTGTCTGGTCTTTTTCAAGGCCGGTAATGATTACAATTCTGTTTTCCTTCCTGGCAAGGAAAATATTGCCATTGTATCCATCTTTAAAAACATATTTTCCTTCGGCAGAATCATCAGGTTCAAGCCCGGCAAGTGCCAGGTACGATTTAACTGTTTGAAATGCATCCTCTGGTGAATTCTTATCAAAAATATATACCTGGTATGTTATTCCTTCCTGCTTATAATCTGCCCTGTATGCACCTTTAAGGAAATCATGGCCGAGGACACTTTCGTTAATGTATGTTTCGGTATTTTTCTCTTTGAAGTTTTGAGGGAACTCATTTAATGTCCGGGGCATCGACGGATCTCCTGGTAACATATCCGCAACTCTGTATGCCAGAGATTCGAGGTCTCTCAATACTTTTTCATTTTCGGTAAAGGTTCTCAGTTTAACGTAATAACAATCTTTGAAGAAGTTTATCACTCCTCCGGCCACATAACCCTGAGCTCCAAGGTTAATATGTCTGTACGATGGAGAACGTTCCGACGCATAGATTCCGAATGTGTTGTCACGGTCTTTATGCCGGTAAATCTCAACTTTTATAACATTTTTGCCTTTGACGTATTCCCTGACGTGCACATTCTGAAAACCGTATGAAATATAACCATCTGCTGCACCGTCAATAAAATCCCAGAGGTTATCAGGTTCATACACCGGATATTTTGAGACGATTTTATATCCTTTCAGTGGTGGAAAATTATATGGCTGAGCCTTTGCCACCATGACTGAAATCGTACACAGGATAATCACCAGATATATATGCCTCATAATCAATATTTTACATTTCAGGCAATAAGATCTGCCGGCATACTTACAAGTCGTGAAACATCAGCAATTTTTGTTCTAATATCGAATCCTTTTGTACACTGAACTTTGCATTCGGTGCAGTTTATGCATGGTGATACACCTGTACCCAGTTCACCCAGAAGGTCATAAGCCATTCGAAGATTTGCATAACCGTATGCATACATATATGCTCTCATAAGGTCAGGAACTGGCAGGTTATATGGGTATGCATTAAGGCATTTATTGCAGTTTACACAGAATAGTCCGGGTTCACCTGCCATAGCAAGAAGTTCCTGTTTCTCCTGCTCGGTCATTACCGGGTCGGCAAGTACTTTAAGATTTGTTTCAAGATGGTCAAATGATGTCATACCAGGTATAATGGTATGGACATTGGGATTTGAAAGCACCCATTTTAGAGCAAGTGTAGCATTTACGGGTTTCTTCCTTTCTTTGTCCATAAACCCACCGGCCAGAGACTTCATTACAACAATTCCGATACCGGCATCAGCAGCTTTTTTAATTGCTTGATTCATTTCATCAATATTATTCAACATAAAATTAAAGGAAGTTAGAACGACATCCCAGAAATCGGAATTAGCTGCTTCCTGGAGCATAACAGCCATATTTGAATGGGTACTGAATCCTACAAACCTTGTTTTCTTTTCTTTTTTCAGTTGTGTCAATGCTGAAATCAAAGGTTTATGTTTGAGAAGTTCGGGATTGCTTACATCATGAATCAGGAGAATATCAACATAATCGAGTTGCAATCTTGATAAACTTTCCTTGAATTTGCCGAGGAAATCCTCTGCAGTTGTCTGAGCTGTTGGAAGTCCGTCTCTGCCCACTCCTGCAGGTTTTACTTTTGTTTCAACAATGAAGGATGAACGTGGCAGGTTCTTAAAAAAATTTCCAAGCATTGTTTCGTTATTACCACCCTGGTAAACGTTGGCGGTGTCAAAAAAGTTTATGCCGTTATCATATGCTGCTTTGCAAAGCGCAGGACTATCGGCTCTCATGACACCGAAACTTATTACTGGAACTTTAATACCTGTCTTACCAAGTGTGCGGTATACAATCTTTTTTTCCTGCTCCGAGGTCTGTCCCTTTGCAAAAGGGCTTGACAAAACCATCGCACCAGTAAAACCTGTTATTCCAGTGCTAAGGAATTTTCTCCTGTTGATATTGGTTTTCATTTTCCTCATAAATAATGATTTTGAGAGGTCAAATATATAAGTTTTTACATTAAATTCGAATGCTGGAAAAGCAATAGATGTCAAAATATAACATCTTTTAACATCGTTATATTTTACGGCTCATTTTCAGGAAGGATTTTTGTTTTTTGTGAGTTGATTTTCATAAAAATAACCGTCTATGAACAATTACCTGAGAAAATTAATCTCTGGCGGTGAAAATCAGAGGGTCGATTTCAAATATTGCATAAATGATT
>JBASIK010000054.1:0-6739 GCA_049654745.1 Bacteroidales bacterium | reverse complement strand
ACCAACAAGTGTATGAATTTCATCAATAAAAAGAACCACCTCACCATTGGAAGAAACCACTTCATTAATTACCGATTTAAGCCTTTCTTCAAACTCTCCCTTATACTTGGCACCTGCAATTAGGGCTCCCATGTCGAGAGCATATATAACCTTCGATTTAAGGTCTTCAGGCACATCACCTCTCACAATACGGTGTGCCAGACCTTCCACTATTGCAGTCTTTCCAACACCGGGCTCACCAATAAGCAAAGGATTATTTTTTGAACGCCTTGACAATATCTGTAATACCCTTCTAATCTCATCATCTCTTCCGATAACCGGGTCGAGTTTACCCGATTGTGCCATCTCATTGAGGTTTATTGCGAACCTGTTAAGTGCATTATAAGTGTCATCTGCCGTTTGACTCTCAACAGTAGCTCCTTTTCTCAAATCGTTAATTGCAGCCATAAGTCCCTTCATGTCTATCCCGCTGTCCTTCATAAGTCTGGCTACCTGGTCGTCCGATTCAAGAAGCGCAATTAGCAGATGCTCAACCGATACAAATTTGTCTTTCATTTTCAGTGCATGACCCGATGCCTTCCGCAAGACCTCAGCAGCTCTCGAAGAAAGATAAGATTCACCCCCTGTAACTTTCGGAAATGAATCAATTATGCGATCGAGAGCTCTGGTGAAAGCACGGATATCTGCACCTGTTTTGCCGAAAATAAACTGTACAATCTTATCGGCTTCAGTAAGAATACCTTTCATAAGGTGCGCACATTCCACAGCCTGATGATTCATCGATGCGGCTATGTCGAATGCGTGCATTACAGCTTCCTGGGCTTTTATAGTGAAATTATTAAGGTTCATATTTTTTTACTCCTTTCTTTTTTAATATTTTAGCTCACCTTATTTTACAAATTCCCTGCCATATACAACTTATTGATTTACATGGTAATTTTTGACATATTAAGGCATTTTTACATGTCATTATGGCATATGGATTACATGGAAACCGGTTCGTAGAAAATAACCGAATATGAATGAAACCTTGCCGGTAATTTTGCTCATTGTGAGCCAGGTATTAATTATATTTACCTGGCCTATTTATAAACTCTACATATATGGGAAAGCTGTTATGGAAACCTGGAACTATGATATATCCTCTTCCTGCAGTTATGGTAAGCTGTGGTGCAATTGAAGAGGAATACAATATTATAACAGTGTCGTGGACAGGCACAATTTGCACCGAACCTCCAATGTGTTATATTTCGGTCAGGCCCGAACGGCATTCGTATGGTATTATAAAGAAAAACATGGATTTTGTTATTAACCTGACAACTGAAAAACTTGCCCGGGCAACCGATTGGTGCGGTGTGAATTCGGGTGCACTTTTCAACAAGTTCAAAGAAACAGGACTCACACCGGTCAGAGCAACGATGGTAAAGTCACCTCTGATTGAGGAATCCCCTGTAAACATAGAATGCGTTGTAAGGGAAATAAAAGAGCTGGGAACGCACCATATGTTTATTTCAGAAGTGGTGGCTATTCATGCTGATGAAGCTTATTATGAAAGTAAAACGGGAATATTCAGACTAAATGATGCAAGCCCATTATGTTACCTTCATGGCAGATATTACGGGACTGGCAGATTTTTAGGGAAATTTGGATTTTCTGTTGAAAGAAAGAAAAAGAAAAAAAGAAAATTTTGAGAGAAATATCTTTAATTTAGGATAATTTGGCACAAATTACTAATTTCAGCCTTAATATTACGTAATAACTGGATTACATGAGTGAAAAGATTCTAAAAGCTCTGATGCAGCTGTTTGCAATTATAGCCAGGCCTCAGTCGAATGACAGTGACAGGCGTGGGGTGGTTGAGGCATTTCTTAAACGCCAGCTGAACCAGGAACTGGTTAAAATATATCTCGGCTTCTTTGATGAGTACTATAAGGAGGCGCAGGAAAAACGGATGAAAAGTACCCAGAACAGGCGTACTGCAGCTATTGCAGTTAGAGTTCTGAAAATATGCAATGACATTAACGACCAGTTGACTCAGGATCAGAAAATCATTGTACTCGTACAGTTGCTAGAGTTTTGCAAATCGGAAGGAACTGAAGTAAGTCAGCTTGAGCTGGAGTTTATCGAACAGGTTGCCAACCAGTTTTACGTAAACTCCGATGAATACGAACTTATCAGACATTTTGTGCTGAATCCTTTCAAAGAAATACCCAATAAACAGGGCATTCTGGTAATCGATAACAGGGAACACGATCCTTCAAAAGAATATATCCATTTTTATAATCGTGATGTAAAGGGTCAGATCTGGGTTCTTTATGTTCACTCAGCCCAGATGTATTTTGTAAGGTTCACTGATATGGGTGAACTATACATGAATGGTCAGCTTCTGCAGGAAGATAAAGTATATCCCTTCAATCCAGGCTCTTCGCTGAGAGATCCGAAATCATCTCCGATATATTACAGCGATGTTATTAAGCAGTTCTTCAAAGAGGAATTACAGGCATCCCGGGTAGTTTATAAAGTTAAAGATCTTGAATACAGGTTCAGAGGAGGAAAAATAGGCATACACCCAATGAGTTTTGAGGAAGAGTCGGGCAGAATGGTGGGAATAATGGGTGCAAGTGGAGCAGGCAAATCAACCCTGCTTAGTGTTCTTAATGGTACCAATAAACCATTTTCGGGGGAAGTAACCATAAATGGAATAAACATTCACACTGATAGTGAAAAAGTTAAGGGATTGATAGGCTATGTCTCACAGGACGATCTGCTTATTGAAGAGCTTACAGTGTTCGAAAACCTTTATTACAATGCCAAACTCTGCTTTGATAATCTTACAGATGAAGAGATAAGGCAAAAGGTCGATACAACGCTGAAGAATCTTGGATTGTACGAAATACGAGACATGAAGGTTGGTAATCCGCTGAACAAAAAGATAAGCGGGGGCCAGAGAAAACGTCTCAACATTTCTCTTGAACTTATAAGAGAGCCAGCTATACTGTTCCTGGATGAGCCAACATCGGGCCTTTCTTCACGAGACTCTGAAAACATTGTGGATCTTTTAAAGGAACTTGCACTAAAAGGGAAACTTCTTTTCGTGGTGATCCACCAGCCATCTTCAGACATTTTCAAGATGTTTGACAGGCTGCTTATTCTTGATACCGGAGGCTATCTGATTTATAACGGAAATCCCATTGAATCAATAGTTTACTTTAAGACCAGAATTCATCATGCAAACTATAATGAGAGTGAATGCCATGTATGTGGCAACGTAAATCCTGAGCAGATCTTCAATATTGTTGAAGCAAGGGTGCTCGATGAATATGGCAAACCAACTGACACTCGAAAGATTTCACCTGAAGAATGGAACGAATATTATAAAACTTACCTTGCCGGTAACCAGGAGCCACTTGAAGAAGGGAAAGGTATTCCAGAGATAAATTTCAAAACACCGGGGAAACTTAAACAGTTCCTCATTTTTGCAAAAAGGGATATTTTATCAAAACTTGCTGATGCTCAATACCTTGTAATTACCCTGCTGGAAGCTCCCTTCCTTGCTTTTCTGCTGGCATTTCTTATCAAGTATCACGATGCCAGTGCACCTGATGCACATTTTGTTTTTGCCGACAACGAAAATCTACCTGTGTATATTTTCATGTCGGTGATAGTGGCAATATTCATGGGCCTTACAGTAAGTGCAGAAGAAATAATCAAAGACAGAAAAATATTAAAGAGGGAGGCATTTCTGAACCTGAGCTGGAACAGTTATCTGTTGTCAAAAGTTGCAGTGCAATTTCTGATTTCTGCTATACAGGCATTTACGTTTGTAATGATAGGAAATTCAATTACAGAAATAAAGGGCATGTGGTTCCAGTACTGGCTTGTTCTTTTCACCTGCTGGACATCAGCTAATATGATGGGGCTGGTAATTTCCGACAGTTTTAAGGCTGTGGTTACGATTTACATTCTTATTCCTTTCCTTGTGATTCCGCAAATTATATTAAGTGGTGTGCTTGTAAAGTACGAAAAGCTGAATCCCAACGTCTCATCCCCGGTCACAATTCCGTTCTACGGTGAGATAATAACTGCGCGCTGGGGCTATGAAGCCCTTGCCGTTGAACAATATATCAATAACAAGTATGAAAAGCCGCTCTATTTATATAACATGACAATGAGCCAGGCTAACTTTATCAAGACCTTCTGGAACGAAAAAATTAATGAACGGCTCACAAGACTTGAAAACAGTCTGATACAGGGAATAAAAGATGAAACTTACAATGATTATTTAGACCTGCTTAATTTCGAGATTAACAAGCAATTAAAGAAGCTACCTGACGATCAATACAAATATGCAGGTTTTCTCACCCCCGAGAAATTCAATATGGAAGTTCTTGCCGAAACAAAGAAATATATTGAAAGAGTACGACAGTATTATATCAGTCTATACAACAGGGCAAGCTCTCTTCGCGACAAAATGATAATGGAATGGGAGGCAAAGAATAAACAGAAAATTTCCGATCTGAAGAATGAATACTTCAATGATAAACTGGATGAGTTTGTAACAAACAAGAATGAAGTAAAGAAAGTTATCATTTACAAAAACAGGATTTACCAGAAATCTGATCCTATTTTCATGGAACCTGAAAGCAAGTTAATAAGAGCCCACTTTTATGCACCAGTAAAGAATATCTTCGGTACTCCTGTAAATACACTAGTAGTAAATGTGATAGTTATGTGGATAATTACCATATTATTATATATAGTACTTTACTTCCGGCTTCTTAAAAAGCTACTTGATTCAGGTGAGATTTTACTAGGTAAAGCGAAGGCGGTTGATTAAAAAAAGACGCCCGGCTGGCCGGACGTCATAATGAAACAGCCATGTATTAAATTACTGTTAATCACTTATTTCGATCATCTTAAAAGGTACTCTGATAATAGATTCATAGTCTTCACCAGCTTCAAGCATATCTTCGTCGTCTTCCTCATAATACCAGTTTATCTGAACTTCATTCTTTGCCTTATGAATAGCTTCCAGCTTTTTAAAAACATCCAGAATGCATTTTGAAGAACTTGTATTAAAATATTCAAGCTTGATATTTACCTCTGTTTTGCTCAATGGATTCTCTTTATACTTATCAAGCCATTCAACAATTGGTTTATAAAACTCAACTGAGTTTTCGGGAATTGAACGCCCTTTAATCTCAAAAATACCGGTGTTAGCGTCAAATCTTACGCTTGGTGTCTTGGCTGTTCCTTCAATGATGATCGGTTCCATAATATTATTATTGTTTTAATGTTTTCCTATTCTGAATTGTCCACAAGTATGTCAAGATAAAAAAATGCATGTTCATTATCGTAATCTTTAAACTGGTAACCCAGTTTGTTCCCAGTTTTCCTGGCAATGTCGACCAATCCTAGTCCACCTCCTCCCTTATTGGTAATTCTCTGATGGTTAAGAATAAATTTATAGAGTTCCTTTATCTCTTCCTGACTCGAGCGGTTAATCCTCTTGATTCTCTCTTCCAGCTTTTCAATGTTTTCTTTTCTTATAAAATTGCCAGTTATGATCTTATATCCATTCTCTATCTTTTTAACCATCAGAAGTCCATATTTTTCAGCCGACTGGTCCTCAAAATCACTTGGTACTTTGTCAACATGATGGTATAGATTCTGAAGACTCTCAACCAGAACATTGTATACCTTCTTCCGGAGTTTAGCCTGTTCATTTACCTGAATAAGCTTATCCTCCACAGTATCCAGCACATGATTAATGACTTCAGAATCAATGTTACCCTTATAATAAAGGATAACTTCACCGTTTTTTTGCTCCGTGAGGTAGCTCTCTACATCAAAGCCCATCTAATCTTCCTTTAGAAAAAGATCTTTTACTTTTTCAGTAACAAATATAATAAAAATCCAAAGTAACTAAAATTCTGCAAATTCTCACCCGTAAATTTATAATTATTTGACGAATCTGCTAAAATCATGCTGTAAATGGTCTATTTTCTTTGACGTATGACTTCTTTCCCTGATTTGAATAATATATCCCTGAAATCAATCACAGTAACCTGTTCAGATACCCCTGTCATAACGCATTAACTACCTTTTTATTTGTTATTCAATGACTTAATAGCAAAATCAATTAAATTGAGTAGTATCAATTCTGATAGCCAAGAATCTTTTTATATTCTGCAGGGTTTGCAAGCAGTATTAAAGCTTTTTCTATAACTCTGTCACCTTCATTATATATTCTGAAATATTCAGTAGTCTGCCAGTAATTGTTTGCTACCAGAGCCTTAAGAACTTTCAGAATATGGTCGTGTGAAATACGAAACTGGCTTTCATTGTATTTTACTCCTGCTTCTTCACCCATTTTAATGAACCATTTAATGTCCTCATCACTGAAAGTAAACTTCTTTTTAAAGTCTTCAAAATCCTTGTACGTCTTCATTATTTTTTCCCTGTTTTTATCGGAATATTCCAGTGCAAATGAATTGAATACACTTCTTCTGATAAGTCCGGCATAATATTCAGAATAATAAGTAGTATCCTCTGAAACGAACACATCTGGCATTATGCCGCCACCGCCGTAAACTGTACGGTGTGTTACAAGTGTGCTACATTTAAGTGAATCTATAAACTTTATACTATCGGCACTAAGTGTTTCGCCATTTCTGAATCGTCTTAAAAAGTTTTCAATATATTTCTGGTAGCCCTCATTGTAGGGGCTCTGTATGGA
>JBASIK010000053.1:0-17072 GCA_049654745.1 Bacteroidales bacterium | reverse complement strand
TTCTCGAAGGGATCGATTCACCAGTAAGAAAGCTTTCATCAATTTCAAGCCCCTGCACATCAATTAGACGTAAATCGGCTGGCACTTTAATGCCCGATTCAAGTAGCACAATATCACCTGGAACAATCATCTCGGCAGGAATTTCCATAACCCTGCCCTCTCTTCTCACCCTGGCATTTATCTTAATAAGCTTTTGTAAATTGGCAGCACTTTTTTCGGCATTATATTCCTGGTAAGCACCCAATGCACTATTTAGAAAAATTACTAATAAAATAAACAGGGCATCTGTTGATTCACCTATCGCTATAGATGCTATCGCAGCAGCTATAAGAATAAAAATCAACGGATTAATAATCTGATGCAAAATAATTTGCAACAGAGTTACTTTCTTACCTTCAGGAAGTAGATTCTTGCCGTAAAACTGCAATCTCTTTAATACCTCTTCTTCAGTAAGTCCAGATTCTGATGTCTTCAGCTCGTTAAAAACCTCTTCCTCACTGAACGAATGCCATAGTTCACTTGCAAGGCATTCAGTGTGCTTATGAATAACTTTTTCCATAATTTTCCTTCTGAATCAAAAATAGTTCTTTTTAATTAAAATTTGTAAAAAAGGAAATACAACTAAACCCATAAGTATCTTCCCAAATGGTCCCGCCCGTTTTCTTTTTCATAGAAATATTCGTTCCATGGAAGGCAGTAAGTGATGTTCTGATTAGTTAAGAAGTCTGTTCAAAATGTGGCGTTTTACAGAAGTGAGAGATTTATAATTTTCTGCCATCAATAGACTATTCAAATGAAATTCAGCATAAAATATCTAGCTCAATACCATTTGAATATTTTAAGCCCGGCTGCAAAAAAGATTGCACCTGTTGCTACAAGAATCAATGCAGGCATTGCAATGATGCTGAACCCGGCTCCTTCGTTGAAAATGCTTCTTACTGCGTCGGTAAGCATCGTTAAAGGTAGTTTCTGGATAACAGGAAGGCTCCATTCAGGAAAATTATGATAGCTGAAAAATATCCCTGAAAGAACCATCATAGGCATTACCACAAAATTTATAAGCCCATTTCCGACTTCAGTGTTTGATGTGTGTGACGAAACAAAGACTGCTATACCTGCAAAAGCAATGTTTCCTGCAAGAAAGACTGCAACAAGTGCCGGGAGGCTTCCCTGAATCCTTACACCAAAAACCAGAAATGCAAACAGAAACAATACCAGCGATTCAATAAAGTTCAATGCCACCCTTACTGTTATAAGAGCAAGCAGGAAATGTGATTTCCTCATGGGCGTAGCCACCATCCTGCGTAAGAGCTTCTTCGACCTTTTCTCGATAATGGTATAACTTATACCCCACATGCACGACATCATAACCCCCATTGTTATCAGTCCGGGTATCAAAAAGTCTATATACCTGGTTCCCGAGATTTCAAGCGGCCTTACTATTCCTTCTGATTGATATGATGTAACAGCCATTCTCCTGTCAGCATTAGCAAGGCCGGAAATCTTAAGATAGGTAAGATGCGCATCGGAGTTGAGGGGATCAAAATGGTATTCAGTTTCCCCCGTTGTGTCGTCAATAATAATACTGACAGTCCCCCTCTTAAGTAACATCACAGCAGAATTACGGTCCATCTCGTAGAATAAAAACTCATAATTGCCAAGCTTATCGTCCTTAATATCAACTCTCCAGTTGTAATCGCCCACAGACTGACCGGGATTTTTCTTTCCGTATTTTTCGAGGAATTCATGAAACGGCAGAGGTTTCACAGAAGAACTATCTGTATTTTCCGGTGCAATCACCGCTATCTTTCTGATAGTGAGTGGCTTTTTTGTAAATGCAAGACCAAGGCCGAGTGCCATAAGAACCGGAAAAACAATTCCCCAGAATATTACCCCTGGCTCCCGGAGAAGTTCTTTCGCCGTTGCAACTATTAGCTGCCAGAGCTGGTATGGCTTAATTCTTCTAACCATCTATTCTCCTTCCGGTGAGTGATATAAAAAGGTCATCCAGCGTTTTCTTCCGGCATTCAAGATGTTTTATGCTCAGACCCTCCGATTTAATATAGTTCAGGAAAAGTGGCATCTGTTCATCAAAATCTTTTAACGACACCCATGCTTTCTGCCCATCCGGGTCCAATGTAATATTGAACGGCAGACCCGGTTTATTAATATCGGGAGGAATTGAACCCTTTTCGACCGTAAACTCAATAATCTTTTCTCCCGTATCATCTTCGAGCAACTGCTGCAGGGTTCCTTCCCTTAATATCTTCCCCTGATCCATTAAAATGATATAATCACACAGTGTTTCTGCTTCTTCCATATAATGCGTGGTCAGAATCATAGATGCCTCGGAAGTTGTCCTGTATGATTTAAGGATGTTCCAGATCTCATAACGTGCATTAGGATCGAGCCCTGTGGTAGGTTCATCAAGCAACAGGACAGCGGGACGATTTATCAGCGCTATGCCGAGGGCCAGTCTCTGCCTCTGTCCGCCCGAAAGATTAACCACATAAGATTTTCTTTTCTCGCCCAGCCCTGTCAGAGTAATAACCTCTTCCACCCTCTCCTTACCAAGATCGAAAAATGAAGCAAAAAGTCTGAGGGTTTCATAAACCGTAAGCTTATCTATGAAATATGTCTGCTGAAGCGACAGCCCTATTGCTCTGCGAAGTTCATCCTCGTTACCTTTCCATTTTTTGCCAAGAATTTTTATTTCTCCGCTGTCGGGCCGGCGAATATTTTCAATCATTTCAACAAGGGTTGTTTTACCTGCTCCGTTTGGTCCCACAAGGGCTATAAATTTGCCACGCGGAACAGACATACTTACTCCCCTGACAGCCTGAACTGATTTAAATGATTTCCAGACGTCTATGACTTCAATGACATTTTCAGCCGTCACCTGAGCCATTTTTCAACGGTTTCAGGACTTAAGCCAGGCAGTCCGAGCCTGTTTTTCTTGTTGTATATGTTAAGGTCATTGGCAAGCCTGGCAGGTTTTTCAACTTCCCGGAGCATGGCAACTGTATGATATCCAAGTTTTTTGATTGGGTCTATCCATTCCTCAGGTATTCCGAGTTTCAGAAAATCTTCTTTTGGGCTCTCTGCTTTCGGTTTCTGTGCGAGAGGTTTCATCTGGGGAAAGAATAGCACATCCTGGATAGATGGCTGGTTGGTCATAATCATGGTGAGCCGGTCGATACCCATTCCCATTCCTGAAGTAGGAGGCATGCCATACTCCAGAGCTCTCACAAAATCGTAGTCAATAAACATGGCCTCATCGTCTCCTTTTTCCGAGAGCCTGAGCTGTTCCCTGAATCTCTCCATCTGGTCAATCGGATCGTTAAGCTCGGAATAGGCATTGGCAATCTCCTTACAGTTGATAAAGAGCTCGAACCTTTCTGTAAGACCCGGTTTGCTACGGTGCATCTTTGTAAGAGGAGACGTTTCTACAGGATAATCTATAACGAATGTCGGCTGAACAAGCAGATGCTCGCATTTCTCGCTGAAAATAGCATCTATAAGTTTACCCTTACCCATAGCCGGAGTGTGCTCAATGCCCAGCCTGTCGCACACATTTCTCAGCTCTGCTTCATCCATACCATAGATATCAATGCCGGTTGCCTCTTTTATCAGGTCAAGCATTGGAACCCTTCTATATGGAGGTTTAAGATTCAAAACCTTATCCTGATAAACAATCTCTGTCGTACCATGAAGATCAAGTGCTACTTTTTCAATTATTTCCTCGGTAAAACTCATCATCCAGTTGTAATCCTTATATGCAATATAGATCTCCATCACCGTGAATTCCGGGTTATGCATCCGGTCCATCCCCTCATTTCTGAAATCCTTTGCAAACTCATACACACCTTCATATCCTCCCACTATAAGACGCTTGAGGTATAGTTCATTCGCAATCCGCAGATAGAGTGGTATATCAAGTGCGTTATGGTGAGTGATGAATGGTCTTGCATTGGCACCTCCCGGGATAGGCTGTAGAATTGGTGTTTCAACCTCAAGGTATCCTCTAGAGTTAAAAAGTTCCCTCATCGACTGAATGAGCCGGGTTCTTTTTATGAAAACATCCCTGACGTGGGGGTTAACAATCAGGTCAACATATCTTTGCCTGTAGCGAAATTCAGGGTCGGTTACAGCATCATAGAGCTTCCCGTCTTTCTCTTTTACAACAGGCAATGGGCGAAGTGATTTGCACAGAAGGGTTAATTCCTTTACATGAACCGTAATTTCGCCCATCTGTGTTATGAACACAAATCCCTTTACCCCAATTATATCCCCGATATCGAGCAGTTTCTTGAATACAGTATTATAAAGTGTTTTATCTTCTCCCGGACAAATGTCATCGCGTTTTACATAAATCTGAATTTTCCCCGTTGAATCCATCAGTTCGGCAAATGAAGCGCTTCCCATAATGCGCCTCGACATGAGCCTTCCTGCAAGACATACATCCTGATAGTTATTCTTTTCAGGAGAATAATTTTCAATAATCTCCTTAGCGTAAGCATTTGTTTTGTATTCTGCTGCAGGATAAGGGTCAATACCAAGTTTTCTTATCTCCTCAAGTGCCTGACGTCTTATAATCTCCTGTTCGCTTAAATTGAGTTCTGACATTGTCTTCTTAAAAATTTGTGCAAATATAGGAAAACTTCTGCACCCCGTTTCTCACCTGAGAGCATAAGATTCAACTATCTCCCTGAATTTCTTTTGAATCTTGATTGTTATCGGGCCTGGTCTGCCATTTCCAACTGGCATATCACCAATTGCTATAACAGGGGTAATTTCGGCTGAAGTATTTGTTATAAATGACTCACTTATCCGGCTGAGCTCTTTTTCATGTATTGCTTTTTCTTCAATCCCGACACCACATTTAATTGCTGCATCTATTGCATGTTTTCTTGTAATACCCGAAAGTATTGATTCAGATTCGGGATGGGTACGGAGGGCTCCATCAACAACAAAAAATATGTTTGAATGTGAACCTTCGGTTATGAAGCCATCTCTGACGAATACACATTCACCGTACCCTTGTTCCACTGCTTCGGTAAAACACATTGTGTTGGGCAGAAGTGCAATTGATTTTATATCGCATCTGTTCCATCTCATCTCTTTCTTCAGTATAACGGTGATTCCGTTTTCTTTTCCTGCCGATTCCGGGACGAATGTTTTTGCAAAGCCGTAAGTGGTGGGGGGTACTGGTGGCAAAGGGAAAGTATGGGAGCGTGGTGCTGCACCGCGTGTTACCTGAAAATAGACCAGAGCAGGCTTGTCATTAAGATGGTTCATTTCTATAAGCTTTTCGGCTATGGCCGGGAATGAATCAACTTCGTCCCATTTAATTTTTAACTCGTGCAGACTTCTTTTCAGTCGTGCCAGATGTCCTTCAATGTCGAAGAAAAAACCGCCGTACCATCTAACGACCTCATATACCCCGTCGGCAAACAGGAAGCCGCGGTCGTCGGGACTGATACATATTTTATTGTGAGGCAGGAACCTGCCGTTGAAATAGGAAATGTCCATGAAATCTAAATTTTTTAAATAGTCTTTTCATGCTCTATTCCACGATCTGGCTGACAGAGGAGTCTTGTGAAATACTTCCAGGTTCATAAACTTCCGTTTTAAATTCCACCTGTTTCAGTGCCTCGCCGGGAGTGGAAGCGTTGCCGGCTGCTGCCTGTATGAACATTGAGGCACCGAGGACAGTGGTTTCTGTTTTGTCTATTACTTTAACCGGCACGCCAGTAAAGTCGGCGCGAAGTTGATTCCAGAGTTTGTTGCGCGAGCCGCCTCCCACGCATAGTATTGAATCGGCTCTGAAGCCACCGGCTGTCTCAAGCGCCTCCTTGCCCTCCCTCAAACGCCCGGCAAGGGCTTCGAGCATGGCCCGGTATATCTCGTCACGTGTAGAATCCATTGTTAGTCCTAGTATCTGTCCTCCCGGCTTGCCTTTCAACTCCTCATAAAACTTCGGCACCACTTTTATGCCTCTGCTGCCCGGTGGCACCTTCGAAGCACCTTCAATCATCACATCATACACATTCTCCTTCACATCCGGATAAAGTACACGCCGCGCCCACTCAAGCATGCCAGATGCTATCCACTGGTTGCCAATGTTAAAAAGCCCGGGCAAAGGGTCAAGCTCGGTAGTGATTCCGTTTTCAAGTTGTTCCTTACCAGCTTTAAAAGAGTGTGCCCTTACCATAAGTATCTCCCATGTGCCTGAGCTAAGAACAGGCTGGTTTACACCCGCACCGGAACCAAAAAGAGCAAACTGCGTATCGTGACCTGTCAGTACTACAGGTATGCCTGAGAGAAGCCCTGTTTCAGCAGCTGCAACTTCCGTCACCTTGCCTGCAACAGTTCCAGGCTCTGCCGTGGGAAAAAGCTTTCTCGAGGGAAAGCCTATTTTACCTAAAATATTTTCCGAATATGTTCTTTTGCCCTGGTCCATCAACATTGAGGTTCCTGCCATGGTCATATCATTCATCATCTCACCGGAAAGCCTGAAGATGAATATAGAGGGCATAAAAAGAAACATGTGCGCCTTTTCGACCAGATCAGGTCTGTTTTCGCGGAACCATACAAGTTTGTTTATCGTGTTGAAATTGAAAGGCAGTACGCCAGCTTCTGAATAGAGCTCATCAACAGGTATGTATTTGCCGATGTTCTGCATTATGGGCACCGTTCTTTCGCACTGCCACGAGATGACAGGGTAGAGCATGTTGCCATTTTTGTCAAACAGTGTTCCATCTACTCCGAAAGTTGTTACCGTTACACCCGCGATGTCATTCTTGTTAATTCCGGCAACAACTTTCCGGCATGCCATGCACATTTTGTCCCATATTTCAACGGCATCCCATATGCGGCCACCAGGGTAAAACGGGTCAGGTTCTGTGTTGTTCTGGTATGATTCTGAAGCTATTATATCTCCTTTTTCGTTCAGAGCGGCTACTCTTACATTTGTCGCACCGCAGTCGAATACTATTGCAATGTTTCCGTGGGGCATATTCAGTACTTTGCAATCAAAGATAAAGAATGATTGGCAAAAATTTAAATACTGGTTAATTATCTCATAAATACGATGAAACTTTTTCAGATTCTACCAGGAATTTTTAGATGTGCGAACACCGAATGGTATTCAAACAAAAAAATTTTTCGCCTGTTCGGGAATCAGAACGTTCCGAATATCGAATATTTTTCTGTGTTACAATAAATTGAAGAATAAACGTAAAGTCCGTTCACATTTGTTTCCATCTTTCTTTCCAGATGCAGTACAGGTGCACCGGGTTTGATTTTCAGAAACCTGCTTATTTTACCCGAGGCAGGTATAGCTCTTATCCTTTGCTCTCCTCCTTTTATCTCTACTCCATAATGATCGCGCAGTATCTTGAAAAGGCTTCTGTCCTTAAACTGCCGTGAAGTAAAACGCGGAAGATTGATATTTGCTATATAATTAATATCATAAAAGATAGGGGTTCCTTCAAGGAGCCTGAGCCGTTCCATGTAAATACACCCCGATTGCTTCTCTGGCTCAGAAAGAGGAAACATAAAATCACCGGGCCAGGGAATTACTTTAGGCCTTACAATTATATCTGTCTTAAGTCCTCTATCCCCTACAGCCGATGTAGTACCTGCGACCGAAAGAATCCCTATCTCTCTTGGCAATCTATTGACAATGCTTCCCTTCCCCTGATGTTTGCGTATCAATCCATCTCCGGCAAGCAAAGCAAGAGCCTGCCTTACAGTAGGACGAGTCATGCCGTAAATGCTGCAAAGCTCATTTTCGGATGGTAACAGATCACCTTCCCTGTAAATGCCTTCAAAAATATGCTTCCTCAGAGTATGATATAATTCCTTATATCGTGGAAGTGTTATCATTTTTTATTTGAAAGTGTAAATATATTAAATTTTACTTGTAAATACAAGTTTAATTAATTATTTTTGCACATGCCATATAATCTTATCTTAATAAGATTGATCTGAAACATATCTTAACAAGTTAAAAATTAAAAGCAATGGCAACACCGGTAATAATGCCAAAACAGGGACAGTCGGTCGAAACGTGCGTAATAACCACGTGGTTCAAACATAAAGGCGATTATGTCAAAACAGGAGATCTTCTCTGCTCGTACGAAACAGACAAAGCCTCATTCGACCTCGAATCACCAGCCGAGGGAACCATACTCGACATATTTTTCAACGATGGTGACGAAGTGCCGGTACTTACTGCCATTGCAGTCATTGGAACCGAAGGTGAGGATGTAACACCATACCGGCCAGGAACAACCAGCAAAACAGCAAAAGCCGGGGAAACTGCTCCTCAACTAAGCGAATCGCTGTACGCCAGCTCTGCAGAAGTTACAACCCCTTCAATGCCTGAAGGAAAAATAAGAATTTCACCACGCGCCAGAAACCTCGCTTTAAAAGAGAAAATAGATGTTACCAAAATAAAAGGCACCGGACCAGCAGGGAGAATCATCATCAGAGATATTGAAAATGAATTAAATGCAAGAATGCAACAACCTGAACCACAGTTCTTGAATGTTGAATCACCCTCTGCAGATTACACCGACAAACCTCTTTCAAACATAAGAAAAATAATTGCCGGTGCAATGCACGCCTCACTGCAGAACTCTGCACAGCTTACTCACCACATGAGCGCTGATGTTAGAAAACTCCTGGAAGCCAGGAAATTAATAAAGGAAGAGATACAGGCAGGAAAGAATATCCAGGATATCACATTGAATGATATGATATGTTACTGTGTTATCAAAGCCCTGAAAAAGCATCCTGAAGTTAACAGCCATTTTCTCGGCGACAAAATAAGAACTTTCTCAGATGTGCATCTCGGAATGGCTGTTGACACGGCCCGCGGTCTTATGGTTCCTGCAATAAGGAATGCAGGCAGCATGAGCCTGACAGTTCTCTCCAGAGAACTAAAGGAGGCAGCAGAGGCATGCCGCCGGGGAAGCATCGATCCCGAACTGCTCAAAAGCACAGCCGCATCTTTCACTGTAACAAACCTTGGAGCCTACGGCGTGGAAATGTTTACACCAGTCTTAAACCTCCCGCAGGTAGCAATACTGGGTGTGTGCACAATAACTCACCGCCCTGCTGACCTGGGCAACGGAGTGATGGGCTTCATCCCTTTTATAGGCCTTTCACTCACATACGACCACCGGGCAATCGACGGCGGACCCGCTACTCTCTTCCTTAAAGAAATTAAAGAACAAATTGAAATATTTAACCTCCCAACCTTGTTGTAAAATCATAGCATATCGTAACAAAGAACATTTTCTCTCTCAACATTTTGCAGGAGGGATAAAAAGAAACCGGAAACTAACCAGATGATAGTTAAAAAGAAATGAGAAACAAGAACTGAAAAATGAACAGCAAAGGAAATAGTAATGAGTAAATACAGATTGAATTAAAGGATAAAATCAGGAAAATGAAATAAAATTAATATGCCAAAAACACAAAACATCGATCCCAAAGAAGTCAGAAAACCCGGGTTCATCACTTTCGGTAAGATACCGGTAAACCAGTACAGCAAAACCATTGCCGATGAGAGAGGTAATTACTCCGATGCCGATTTCAAAAGGATTTACCGCGACATGGTGATAATCCGTGAGTTTGAAACGATGCTCAACAGTATCAAGACCAAAAACGAATACCGTGGCATTCAGTATAACCATCCAGGGCCGGCGCACCTTTCAATCGGTCAGGAGGCTGCAGCTGTAGGCATGGCTTATACTCTCGGAACCGACGATTACATCTTCGGTTCACACCGCAGTCACGGTGAAATTATAGCCAAAGGCCTCTCGGCAATAAACAAACTTGACGAAGATGCACTCTATCAGATAATGAAAAATTATTTCGGCGGAAGCACTCTCAAGGTTGTTGAAAAAGACTTTAACGGCGAAATAAAAGAACTTGCAGTACATTTTCTTCTCTACGGAGCGCTTGCTGAGATTTTTGCCCGCGAAACCGGTTTCAACAAAGGACTCGGGGGTTCGATGCACGCATTTTTTACTCCATTCGGAATCTATCCGAACAATGCTATAGTAGGAGGTTCTGGAGACATATCTGTAGGAGCTGCTCTCTATAAAAAAATAAACAGCAAACCAGGCATTGTTGTATGCAACATCGGTGATGCATCCATGGCCTGCGGACCGGTATGGGAAGGAATATGTTTTGCTACTATGGACCAATACAGGAAACTCTGGAGCGGTGAATATCAGGGAGGGCTTCCGCTTATTTTCAATTTTATGAACAATTTTTACGGAATGGGCGGACAGACTTATGGAGAGACTATGGGCTTCGGCATCCTTGCCAGGGTAGGTGCCGGAGTGAATCCCGACATGATGCATGCCGAAAGAATTGATGGCTATAACCCTCTTGCAGTGATAGATGCTTTCCGAAGGAAAAGGAAAATACTTGAAGAGAAGAAAGGTCCGGTTCTTCTCGATACACTTACCTATCGTTTCAGCGGTCATTCCCCGTCTGATGCCTCATCGTACCGTACAAAAGAAGAGCTTGAAGCCTGGATGCAGGAAGACTCTATAACAGCCTACGGCAAATCACTGGTCGAAGCCGGAATTACAAGCCAGGAAACACTTAACGAAATATGGGAAAACACAACAGAACTTATAACACACATTCTAAAGCTGAGTGTTGACCCGAAGCTATCGCCACATATCGACCTGGAAGCCGACAGGGATGCCATTGGCAAAATGATGTTCTCAAACAAGCAGATCGAAAAGCTTGACGACCGCCAGCCTGAAACTCTGATACCCCTTGAAGAAAACCCCAGAATTAAAGCAATCAAAGGAAAAGAAAGGTTTTATCTCGACAAAAACGGCAATCCAGTATCAAAGGCAAAGCTTTACCAGCTTCGCGACGGCATCTTCGAAGCCATAATTGACAGGTTCTACAAAGACCCAATCCTTGTTGCCTGGGGTGAGGAAAACCGCGACTGGGGAGGTGCCTTTGCGGTTTATCGCGGACTTACAGAAGCACTTCCATATCACAGATTGTTCAACACCCCCATTGCAGAAGGTGCAATAGTGGGTGCAGCTATCGGTTACGGAATGTGCGGAGGCAGGGTAATAGCCGAAATAATGTACTGCGATTTCCTTGGCAGAGCAGGTGATGAGGTGTTCAATCAACTTCCTAAATGGCAGGCAATGAGTGGCAATCTCATTAAGATGCCTGTTGTGGTACGGGTATCGGTTGGTTCAAAATATGGCGCACAGCATTCACAGGACTGGTCGTCGCTGGTGGCACATATACCCGGTCTGAAAGTTGTGTTCCCCGCCACACCTTACGATGCAAAAGGTCTGATGAACAGTGCCCTCAACGGAACTGACCCCGTTATCTTCTTCGAAAGCCAGAGAATATACGATGTGGGCGAAATGTTCCACGAAGGCGGCGTACCCGAAGGTTACTACGAGATCCCACTCGGAGAACCAGATATCAAAAGAAAAGGAAACGACATAACAATACTAACCATTGGTGCAACACTCTATACCGCAGTAAAAGCTGCTGACATATTGAAAGAAAAATACGGACTCGAAGCAGAAATAATCGATGCACGTACACTTGTGCCCTTTAACTATGAACCTGTAATTGAATCAGTTAAAAAAACCGGCAGAATCGTTCTTGCCAGTGATGCTTCATCCAGGGGTTCTTTCCTCAAGGAAATGGCACAGACAATCACAGAACTTGCATTCGATTACCTCGATGCACCTCCGATAGTGGTGGGCTCACGTAACTGGATAGTACCGGCATTCGAAATGGAGAAATATTTCTTCCCTCAACCCGAATGGATAATTGATGCTATTCACTGCAGAATCATGCCACTAAAAAACCATAAACCTGTACACATAATTACTGATGAATCTGTAATAAAACTAAACCGTGAAGGTGTTTAGCAAAGATTAATATCTTTGATTTTCGTTTTGAATTACTCAGATAAAGTAAAACCCTGACACGAACATGTTGCGATGAGCAAAAATTATATACTATCAGATTTCCCGCCCCCGGAGGAGCTTTTGAAGAGATTCTCAGGCAAAGAAGTTCCTGAGTACCGCGAAGTAAACGGACATATACATACACCGTTCTCTTTCAGTGCCTTCTATGATATGGAAATGATTTTCTCCATGGCACTTGAAGAAAATGTTAAGGTTCTGGGTATAAACGATTTTTACGTAGCCGACGGATATGGCGATTTTTACAGGGGATGCACCAGAAATGGCATTTTCCCTCTCTTCAACATAGAATTTATCGGACTGATAAAAGAATGCCAGCAAAAGGGAATAAGAATAAACGATCCTAATAATCCGGGAAGAATCTATTTCTCAGGCAAAGGACTTGATTATCCGTTTCACCTTGAAACCCAGCTGCTGATGGAACTTGAGACTGTGAAGGGAAAAACCCAGGAACAGCTTAAACAGATGCTGAATAAACTCAATGCTCTGATAAGCAATGCATCTCCCGGCCTGAGCCTCAGCTTTGAAGATATCAAAATAAGGTTTGCAAGAGAGCTCGTGAGAGAAAGACATCTTGCAAAAGCTGTAAGAATACTTGCTGAAGATAATTTTGATTCTCCCCAGGAACAATTAAAATTCATTGAGACTCTTTATTGTGGTAAAAAATCAAAATTTGATATGAGCATGCCTGCAGCCCTCGAAAATGAAATCCGCTCAAACCTTCTGAAGGCTGGTGGTAAAGCTTTTGTTGCAGAAGATGAAGAATCGTTCCTTGAACCTGAGAAAATTATAAAAATTATAAAAAGTGCTGGTGGAATTCCCTGTTACCCTGTATTGCTTGATGATGCCCGGGGAACCTTCACCGAATTTGAGAAAGATTATGACAGTCTGTACCATTCATTGATAAGTCTCAACACAGTATGTATTGAACTTATCCCCGGAAGAAACGACCATAATATTCTCAGAGATTTTGCAGAGTTCTTTTACAGGAAAGGCTTTATAATAACCTTCGGTACCGAGCACAACACTCCTGAGCTAGAACCATTGACTTTGAGAGCACGGGGTCATAAAGAGCTCGATCCTGAATTGAAGAAAATTTCATGGAAAGGTGCATGCGTAATTGCTGCACACCAGTATCTCAGGGCTCAGGGAAAGGAAGGTTACATAATAACAGGTGAGCCTGATATGGAAATTCGTAGTAGATTTGAAGAACTTGGACAGTGCGTAATAGAGTATTATTTAAAAAATTACCAGAATGAAACCTGAAATTGCCGAACTACTGGAAATATCCCGCTTTTATGGCAGCAACAAGGATTATGTTATAGCGGGTGGTGGTAACACTTCATTCAAGGACGAAAAAACTCTATGGATTAAAGCAAGTGGTTATCCACTTGGTACTCTTACAGAAGAGGGACTTGTTGCCCTGGATCGTGAGAAACTCAATATTATCTCCCTCAGAGAATATTCCGATGATCCACTAAAAAGGGAAGAAGAGATAAAAAGTGACCTTTCAGCAGCAGTATATGAGGAATACAGAGGGAAAAGACCGTCAGTTGAAACATCACTACATAATTTGATAAAATACAGGTTTGTAGTTCATCTTCACCCGGCAGTTATTAACGGAGTGCTTTGCAGCAGAAATGCAAAAAACCTGTGTACAAAACTCTTCGGAAATGAAGCTCTGTTTGTTCAGTATACCGATCCGGGTTATACGCTTTTCAAAAAACTTGAAGATGAGATAAACCTGTGGAGAGAGAAAAACAATAACGACCCTAAAATAATCCTCATCGAAAACCATGGAAGTTTTATAAGTGCTGATAGTGTTAAGGAGATACATAATATTTATGATGAGATAATACGTAAAATATCATCTATCTACGAACCTCTGCCTGACACCACTCCATTACCCTTTAATCCTGTGCTGGAGAAAGTCTTTCCTGCAATAAGAATGATATTAACGGAAAAGAGGCCGAAAGTCATCAGGCACCGGTATAATGCTCTGATAGATATGTTCAGCACTAGCCAGCAGCAGTTCCAGAAGATTTCTCATCCGCTTACACCTGATATGATTGTTTATTGCAAACCCAGGTATATTTTCATAGAACAATCATCAACTGCCGAAAGGATACTTGAATCTTTCAAAAATCAGCTCGAAAGGTTCAGAAACGAATATGGATTTGACCCCAGGGTGATAGTTATCAAAGGAATGGGTGTTGTTGCTGTTGAGGACAACTACTTTGCTGCAGAACAGGTTCTCGATGTTTACGAAGACCTCGTAAAAGTAAGTTTTTATGCCTCCTTCTGCGGGGGGGTTAAACTTCTTTCACCAGAACAGGTTGACTTTATTGACAGATGGGAAGTTGAAAACTACCGCAGAAAAGTTTCCAGAGGTTCTGGAGAAGAAAACAGAATTGAGAATAAGATTGCAATTGTTACAGGAGCAGCACAGGGGTTTGGTGCCGGTATTGCCGAAGCCCTGTTCCGGCAGGGTATGAACATAGTGGTTGCTGACATTAATGAGGAGAAAGGCAGGTTATTTGCCGAAACACTCAATAAAAATAACACAAAAAACCGGTTATTTTTTGTAAAAACAGATGTGTCGGACCCCGCTTCAGTAAGGGAAATGGTTTACACGGCGGTTAGGGAGTTCGGCGGGCTGGACCTCATGATAAGCAATGCTGCGATACTCAGGGCTGGCTCGCTGGAAGAGATGGACCCGGATACGTTCAAAAAGATGACCGAAACCAACTATAACGGCTTTTTTTACTGCACAAAATATGCCTCGGAAGTAATGAAGATACAGAACAGGGAAAAACCTGAATATTTTACTGACATAATACAGATAAATTCTAAATCGGGGCTCAAAGGCAGTAACAAGAACTTTGCATATGCAGGTGCCAAATTCGGAGGCATAGGGCTTACACAGAGCTTTGCACTTGAACTGGCTCCCTTCAGAATTAAAGTTAACAGTATTTGTCCGGGTAATTTCTTCGACGGGCCTCTGTGGTCCGATCCGGTTACCGGGCTCTTTGTCCAGTATCTGAAAGCAGGAAAAGTGCCTGGCGCTAAGAGCATTGAAGATGTAAGGCGTTACTACGAAGAGCAGGTCCCGCTTGGACGTGGCTGCAGGGTCGAAGATGTTGTAAAAGCTATACTTTATGTGATTGATCAGGAATATGAGACTGGTCAGGCAATACCTGTAACCGGCGGACAGATTATGCTGAAATAACTTTTATCACCAGACCCATTTCCCTTAAATAAACTGGAGAATTATTTTTTTTTTAATAAAATATCAGAAATGAAAACCAAAGCTGTCAGGATATACGGTAAAAGAGATTTAAGACTTGAGGAGTTTGAGCTGCCGCCTCTTCGGGATGATGAGATACTTGCGCAGGTCATATCCGACAGTATATGCATGTCGTCGCACAAGGCAGCGCTTCAGGGTGCCGACCATAAGCGTGTACCCGACGATGTAGCTGTGAACCCGACCATTATTGGACACGAATTTGCCGGTGTTATCCTTGAAGTTGGCAAAAAGTGGCGTCATAAATTTTTTCCCGGCCAGAAATTCTCCATACAGCCTGCAATGGCTCATATGGGGACACTCGATGCACCTGGTTATTCATACCGCTATATCGGAGGTGACGCAACATATATTATCATTCCCAACATTGTAATGGAGGCAGGTTGCCTCCTGCCTTATGAGGGTGATGCATTCTACGCGGCTTCCCTTGCCGAACCGATGTCGTGCATTATTGGAGCATTCCACGCCAGCTTCCATGTACCACCCGGAACCTACATACATGAGATGGGCATCAGACCAGGAGGCAAAATGGCAATACTCGCAGGAACAGGCCCGATGGGACTCGGTGCCATCGACTATGCACTCCACTGCGAAAGAAAACCTTCCCTGCTAGTGGTAACCGATATCGACGAGAAAAGGCTTGCACGTGCACAATCACTCTTCTCTCCTGAAAAGGCAGAAAAAGAGGGAACCCGGCTCGTTTATGTCAACACCGGAAAGATTGATTCACCAGTTATGTATCTCAAAAACCTTACAGGAGGTACTGGTTTTGATGATGTTTTTGTGTTTGCACCAGTAAGGCAGGTGGTAGAGCAGGCCGATGCCATACTAGGTTTCGACGGATGTCTCAATTTTTTTGCCGGACCGGCCGACCAGAGTTTCAATGCAGAAATAAACTTCTATAATGTTCATTATGCCTTTACCCATATTGTTGGAACCTCTGGCGGAAATACCGACGATATGCGCGAAGCATTAAGGTTGATAAGCGAAGGGAAAATTAATCCTGCCGTTATGATAACACATGTTGGAGGCCTCGACTCGGTAATCGAAACAACTCTTAATCTTCCCGATATTCCAGGAGGTAAAAAACTAATCTACACAAACATCTCCATGCCGCTTGTTTCACTCTACCAGCTTGAAGAACTGGGAAGAACCGACAACTTTTACAAGGGCCTCCATGAAATTGTTGCCCGCAACAATTATATCTGGAGCCCCGAAGCGGAGCAGTACCTGCTGGCAAACTCAAGACCTATATAATTATCCCAACTCAAACACACCTCGGTGGCAAAGTCAACTGCAGTAGCAATAATCTTTTCCCACTCCCTGTGATCAAGCTCCAAAGTATCTGAGGGTTTAATATTTCTTTTGTAAAATGCAAATATTAATCCTGCATTGAAATTGTCTCCCGCTCCTATGGTGCTTACAGGTTCGATCTTTTTTACCGGAAATTCTCCCGAAAATGAAGGTGTCCTTACATAAACACCTTCAGTGCTATTGGTGTAAATAATACACTTACAAAGTTTCTTCAATGTTTTCCAAACCTCATTTGCATCTTCCAAACCGAATATATTTCGGAAATCTTCATGCGAGCCACGCACTACAGTGGAAATTTTTATATTTTCCATTATCAGAGGTTTAAGCTTTCCGAGCTCATGAAGATGGGAACTTCTGAAATTGGGATCATAAATTACGAGTGCATTGTTTTCCGAAGCACTTCTCAGCAGCTTCATCACGCAGCTTCTAACCTCTTCTGAAATAGCATATAT